>NZ_JAMOKJ010000020.1:0-54706 GCF_023656595.1 Coprococcus intestinalis
AGTTTAGTTCGAAGGTCGTTCTCAGAGCGGAGCGAAGAGAACATACCCGAAAAGAGCCAGAGTTAAGAGAGCGGTTCTAAAAGGCAGAGTGTTTTATGATATGCAGTTTTGAAGGTGCATGGTATTAAAAATTTAAATAGTTATATAGGGGTATAGTTTAATGGTAGAGTATCGGTCTCCAAAACCGCTGGTCCGGGTTCGAATCCTGGTACCCCTGCTAAAGCATCTGAGGAATTTCAGATGCTTTTTTATGTAATAGGAAATTCCAACAGAATTTCCTATTACATATAAAGGCACTGCGTGCCAGAAAGCGCAGTGCGCGGAGAAGAATATATAGCTGTGCTATCCGGGAACGCGCGAAAGTGCGCGTCAGGCGCACACTTAGGTCTAATAATTTCTATATGAACAACAGAGGGCATGAGGTATCTGAATGCACCGATATAAAACGAATAGAGAGGTTTCAGATTATGAATCATTTTACAACATTCTCACAATATGAATATGTTCGGCCGGATTTTGAAAACGCCAAAGAATTGATCAGAAAATCTGTTGACAAAATCAAAAATGCCGGGACAAAAGAAGCAGTAAGTAAAGTATTTAAAGCAGTGAATGATCAGCAAAGACATTTGAGAACGATGGCGACGGTGGCTGAAATTCGCAATACTATTGATACAACAGATCCCTTTTATGAATCTGAAATGCAATGCTTTTATGAAAATATGCCGCTTGTTGATCTTGAAATGCAGGAATTTCAGAAAACAGTTCTGCAGTCAGAATATCTGGATGCATTAAAAGATGAATATGATGAGCTGTATTTTATTCGTATGGAACGTTTAATGAAACTTGTCAGCAAGGAGAATGTCGAAAATCAGGTTGAGGAAAGCAATCTTGTACAGCTCTATCACAAAACTGCTGCAAAGCCGGTTGCACAGTTTAAAGGCGAAAAACTTAATTTTTATGGGCTGTTGAAAAAAATGCAGGATCCGGAACGAAAAATCAGAAAAGCTGCGTTGACGGCATGGTCTGATTTGTATCAGTCTATTGCAGATGATCTGAATGATATTTATACAAAGCTGATCAACAACCGGATCAAGCAGGCACAAGTACTGGGATTTAAGGATTATACAGAGATGATGTATCTTTCCATGGAGCGATTTGATTATGACCGTGAAGATGTTTCTTGCTACCGTGAGATGATCAGGCAGTTTGTGGTTCCGGTTGTTGCGGAAATATATGAGAAGCAGAGAAATCGTCTGGGAATTGATCATCTATATTATTATGATGAAGATATGTCCTCTCCTGAGGGCAATGCCATACCTTACGGAACAACTGAGGAACAAGTGCAATTAGCGCAGAAAATGTATCATGAACTTTCAAAGGAAACAGGAGAGTTCTTTGACTTTATGGTTCAGCATCAATTATTTGATCTTGAAACAAAGCCAGGTAAAATGCAGGGGGGATATTGTACATTTCTGCCGGATATGATGGCTCCGTTTATTTTCTCCAATTTTAACAGAACTTCCGCAGATGTGGATGTTCTGACACACGAAGCAGGACATGCCTTTGAGGCCTATACGGCTACAAGAAACGGTGTGCCGGATGAGATTGCTTTTTCAACATCTGAAGTAGCGGAGATTCATTCGATGTCTATGGAGTATCTGACATATCCATGGATGGATTATTTTTTCAAAGATTCGGCCGACCAGTATAGAAAGACGCATCTTGAGGAAGGGCTTAGAGTTATTCCGTATATGGCCTGTGTGGATGAATTTCAGCATGAGGTGTATGCACAGAAGATGACAGATACAGATAAGAGATATCAACTCTGGCATGCATTGGAAGAAAAATATATGCCATGGAGAGATTATGACGGGGATCCATTTCTTGAGGCAGGTGGTTTCTGGATGCAGAAACAGCATATTTTTATGTGTCCGTTTTATTATATTGACTATTCGCTTGCATCTATGGGAGCACTTGAGTATTATATCCGTTCTATTGATGACAGAGAGACAGCATGGGAGGACTATTTCAGACTTTGTTCTTTAGGCGGCAGCAAAGGTTATTTTGAACTTCTTAAAGAGGGGCATCTGAGCAATCCTTTCAAGGCAGGTACTGTCGAACATATTATGAAGGTGTTGAAAGAAAAAGTCCTTCAATAAGAAGCAGTGAAACAGAAAGGCGGTCAGACAAATGGAAATAAGGCAGTTAAAATATTTTGCGGCAGTAGCTGATACGCTTAATTTCAGCAGAGCTGCGGAAACACTTTTTATATCCCAGTCTGCCCTCAGTAAACAGATTGCAGATCTGGAAAGGGAACTGGGCATGGTGCTTCTTCAAAGAGACAAGCGCAGCGTACGTCTGACACCGGCGGGCAAAGTCTTTTTGAATGAAGCCAAGGTGATTCTCATGCGTATGGATACGATACCGATCCTTTTAAAAAATACCAAGGATATAGAAAAGAAGGAAGAGCATAATGTTTTTATAGGTGTTGAGAGCAGGGTGGGAGATTCACCGATTTTTCATCTGGGAGTAGCGGAAGCTGTTCATCAGCTCAGACAGGAGATGCCTACACTCAGGGCTATTTTTAAAATGGGTGAATATCTGGACATTAATCGTGATATCAGTGAAGAAACATTGAACATGGGTGTATTTATGGGGACGAAAGAAGATGTGAATGAGTTGCTGAAATACAGAGTCCTTTACGAAGATGAAATGGTTGTTGTCTATCGTGGTGAGCCGGTAGAGACCATAGGGATTGAAGGCATAAAGCAGATATTATCTGAGAAACCTTTATACATCATTGATAAAGAGTTTCGAGGTATGTCCCAGGTTGTCCGAATGCTGGGGGCAATCGGATGCGCACCATCCATTCGCTTCTGTGAAAGTACACTGGATATGAGTTTTATCATGGAAAGCGGAGAAGGATGTGTCGTTATTCCATCATCTATGGTCAGAAAGTATAAAAATCCGAAAATACATACATTGTCCACCCATAGACCGGAGGCAAAACTTTATTTTATGGCTATGTGGAAAAAAGAGGGAGAGCATCGCTTAGAGGAGATGATCGCTCTCAGAGCAGGATTAAATATTGAAACATTTAAATAATGGACAGACAGGAAGATCTCTGATTGAATTCGATTCAGTCAGGGATCTTTTCACATTAAGAGTTTTCGCATTAAAAGAAAAGGTTACAATAATTTTATAAAAAGAGTTGACAAACATATGATACTAGTGTACTATAATGATAGTACAGTGATGTGCATTTAAAAGATTAATGATACAGACGGGGAAAGGAGAAATTTGATTGAGATATGAGAATGATCGTCCGATTTATCTGCAGGTGATAGAGGATATCAGCAGGCGGCTGATTCAGGGAGAATTGGCTTTAGGTGAGAAGCTGCCCTCTGTCAGAGAGATGGCTGTGCAGTATCAGATTAATCCGAATACAGCCAGCAGAGTTTATAAAGAGATGGAGAGCAGAGGGCTTTGTTATACGAAGCGCGGCATGGGCACATTTATTACGGAGGATTCAGGAATGATTAAGACGTTACAGTCAGAGATGGCAGAGGATTGTCTGGATACATTTCTTCAGGGAATGCAGGCAATCGGTATCGGTTTGGATGAGATGATACAGCTACTGAGAGAGCGGTATGCAAAGGAGGAGTTATAATGCTTGATTGTGTGAATGTTGTGAAACGGTATGGCGGTAAGTTTGCGGTGAATGGAATGTCCGTTGCTATAGAGGATGCACATATTTATGGATTGCTTGGGCCGAATGGCAGCGGCAAGTCCACATGGATGAAGATGGCAGCCGGTCTGATTGTCCCGGATGAAGGAGAGATGACACTGGATGGTGTGAAGATCAGTGCCGAGACGAAGAAGCATATTGCCTATATGCCTACGGAAGGTTATTTTTACAGTTATATGAAGATTAAGGATGTGGGCAGATATTATCAGGATTTCTTTGATGATTTTGATGCACAGCAGTTTGAGAAGCTGATCGCAGATATGGATCTGGAGATGAATATGAAGGTGAGAAATTTATCCTCAGGTATGATGGCGAAGCTGAAGATTGCTGTGACTTTGTCAAGAAAGGCAGAGCTGTATCTGCTGGATGAGCCGTTAAACGGGATCGATCTTCTGGCCAGAGATGAAGTTGTCAACACAATTCTGACGAATATGAGCGACAATGCTTCTGTTGTTATTTCAAGTCATCTGGTAGAGGAATTGGAACGGATTATTGATAAGGCTATTTTCATGAAAGACGGACAGATTGTATTAATGGGTGATGTAGAAGAGATTCGACAGGAACGCGGGGAATCTGTTACGGATCTGTATCGTCAGATTTATGGTTAGAATTCAGGAGGAATAATGTTATGTTAAAGCTGATAAAATATGAACTCATCAAACAGAAAACATCCAAAGTGATTATTGGAGCAATTTTAGCGCTGCTGGAGGTTGCTTTTCTGGCAGGTATGCTTTTGGGCAAAGAAGAAATCATGGCCATTGCTGCCGGAATGTTGACATTTCTGGCCTCGGTCACCTTTGTTATTGTTGGTTTGGAAGAAATTATTACTTATTATCATGATTTAAGAGACAAGAGCGGCTATATGCTTTTCATGACACCTTATAATGTTTATGAAATTATGGGAAGCAAGATTCTGACAGGTTTTTTCTCTATTGCAGCAGCAGCGATTATCTTTGGAATTATTGGATTCGCAGATATCACCATGGTATGTGCCAAGTACGGAGAGTTGCAGACGTTGTTTGATCAGATGAAAGCATTATTCAGTTTTACTTTGCAGGTGAATGTTGACGGCATGCTTATTGTGTGGTCCATTATACAGGTTGTATTCAGCTGGGTTGGAATGGTGACATCCGCATTTCTGGCTATCACATTATGTATTACGATTTTTTCAGGTATGCGCTGCAAGGGACTGATCAGTTTTGTCATTTATTGCGTGTTGAATATTGCAGTAAGCGCTGTTGTTGTGCAGATTTTGAACTGGACAGACATGGCATCTGCAAATGGTATGATGGCTGTTTTTTCTATATTTGATATTTTATTTGCAGGTGCATGTTATGTGGCAACAGGTTATATTTTAAATAAGGAATTATCTCTTTAAATATAAGCCGTTTATTAAAAGTATTAAAAATCAATGAAATGGCAATAGTTTATACTAAGTTAATAATTCTAGGCTATGATTACTTCTACATAGAATAAAACAGTACAATATGAGAGACTGTTGAGATATATGTCGGAGG
The DNA here is from genome assembly GCF_023656595.1 of Coprococcus intestinalis. Classification (NCBI taxonomy): domain Bacteria; kingdom Bacillati; phylum Bacillota; class Clostridia; order Lachnospirales; family Lachnospiraceae; genus Coprococcus; species Coprococcus intestinalis. The sequence continues at coordinate 5,266 of NZ_JAMOKJ010000020.1, forward strand.
TTGAGATATGAGCAGAGCAATAGGTATTGATCTTGGAACGACCAACAGCTGTGTGGCTGTTCTGGAAGGCGGAGAACCTGCTATTATAACAAGTGCGGAGGGGTTGAGAACAACCCCTTCGATTGTTGCGTTTACGAAGAAAGGTGAACGTCTGGTGGGAGCGCCTGCAAAGCGCCAGGCGGTGACAAATGCTGAACGGACAATTTCTTCAATTAAACGACAGATGGGGACGAATTACAGAGCGGATATAGATGGCAAGCGTTATTCTCCGCAGGAGATTTCTGCCATGATTTTGAGAAAACTCAAGAAGGATGCACAGGATTATCTCGGTGAGACGGTGACGGATGCGGTCATTACGGTGCCTGCTTATTTTAATGATGCACAACGGCAGGCAACGAAGGATGCAGGAAGGATTGCAGGATTGAATGTAACGCGGATCATCAATGAGCCGACAGCGGCCGCCTTTGCCTATGGTCTGAATAACGGAGAAGATCAGAAGGTGCTGGTTTATGATCTGGGCGGCGGTACCTTTGATGTATCCGTGATTGAGATAGGTGATGGGCTAATCGAAGTATTGTCTACTTCGGGAGATAATCATCTGGGCGGGGATGATTTTGACGACCGCCTGACAGATTATCTTCTAGCCGAGTTTAAAGCCAGCGACCATATTGATCTGAGTCATGATGAGGCGGCCGTTCAGAGAGTACGTGAAGGGGCGGAGAAGGCGAAGATTGAATTGTCATCATCCACATCGACAACCGTGAATCTGCCTTTTTTGACAATGGTGAAGGACACGCCGCATCATATGGAAGTGACTGTGACAAGGGCGAAGTTTGATGAATTGACCCATGATCTGGTGGACAGAACAGCAGGACCTGTTCAGAATGCTTTGAGAGATGCGGGGATTACAGCCAGAGATCTGTCGAAGGTATTGCTTGTAGGCGGATCGACACGTATTCCGGCTGTTCAGGACAAGGTTCGGAGGATGCTTGGCATGGAACCATCCAAGGGTATCAATCCTGATGAATGTGTTGCCATGGGTGCAGCTATTCAGGCCGGCAAGCTAAGCGGCAGTCTGCCGGAGAATTCTGCGGCAAGTTCCATTATTTTGATGGATGTGACGCCATTATCTCTGTCCATTGAAACGGTGGGCGGCATTGCGACACATTTGATCGAACGGAATACGACTATCCCGGCCAGACACAGTCAGATATTCACAACAGCAGCGAACTTCCAGACATCGGTTGATATCAAGGTGTATCAGGGCGAGCGCCAGTTTGTCAAGGACAATACGCTGCTTGGCAATTTCAAGCTCAGCGGTATCAAGCGGGCTATGGCCGGCGTACCGCAGATTGAAGTTACCTTTGATATTGATGTCAACGGTATTTTGACGGTAGCTGCCAAGGATATGGGAACAGGAAAAGCACAGCAGATTACGATCACATCGCGTTCGAATCTTTCAGAGGAAGAGATACAGCAAGCGGTTCGTGAGGCAGAGATGTATGAGCAGGAAGATGGCGAGAGAAAAGGCTATTATGAACTCCACTCAGAATCAGAAGTGCTGATCGCCAAGACAGAGCAGGCGCTGAAGAAGGCTGGAAAGCAGTTGGATCGCAGTGAAAAGCATCAGATCAAGTCAGCGATGAACCAGTTGAAGAAGTCTGTTGTGAAGATGAAACCGATGAAGATGCAGGAGAATGATGCACATCAGCTTCAAAGTGAGAAGGAAAACCTGGAGAACTTAACGGCAAGGCTTTTTTCACTGGCGGAAAGTGACGAGAACAGGTAAAGGAGGCAAAATGTTTCAGATATTGATAGCAGATAGCGACAGAGCTTACAGAAGACGACTTTACCAACTGCTGAGGCGGGAAGGCTATTCTGTTCTTCAGGCTTCTGGCGGCGAAGATGTTTTGAAGGTGCTGGAGACATCGTACATTGACTTTATTATCCTTGGAGATAACCTGGTGGATCTGAATGTATATGAACTGATGGGACAGCTGCGGGATACGTATTCAGATATGCCATTGATGCTTTTGGCGGAGAAGAAAGAGCGGGATGGCCTCAGGAAAAGCTATATGGCTGGTGCAGATGAATATTTGACGAAGAATGTGGATGAAGAAGAACTTGTACTGAGAATTCGTGCGGTTCTTCGGAGATCTGGCAAGAATTATGATAAGAAGCTTCAGGTAGGGGATGTGATCCTGGATTGCGATTCTCTGTCCGTAACAAGGAAAGGGGACAGGCAGACCTTGCCTAGAAAGGAATTCTGGCTTTTATACAAACTGCTTTCTTATCCGGATAAGATTTTTACCAGAACCCAGTTGATGGATGAGATATGGGGACTGACGACAGAAACGTCACAGTCAACATTGAATGTACATGTCAACCGGCTGCGGAATAAATTCAGGAAGTATCCGGAGTTTGATCTGAAGGCGGTGCGCGGTATTGGATATAAGGCAGAAGTGCATGTTGATTAAGAGATCATTATAAAGCCTAACATACAGGCAGACTGACAGTGTCTGTCCGTATGTTAGGCTTTTGCCGATCTGGCGATAGTATAGGCTTAGATGTATAGAGGAAAATTAGAGTGTGTCATAGCGAACACAATCTGTCTTTTCAACAAACTGATCTTTGATGGCAGGCATCGCCTTAAAATGCGGTGTCTGCTGATGAGCCTTCAGACTGTCTTTATCTTCCCATATTTCCAGCAGAAAGAGCTGGTTATCGTTGTCAACAGGAAGAAAATAATGATAACGGATATTGCCTTTTTCTTGTCGGCAGGTTTCAGGAATAGTGGCAGCGTTTAACGCATCGTAGAAAGCTTTTGGCCGGATGCCGGGCTTCATGGTATAAGTAACATGTAATTCAATCATTGCGGCGCCTCCTTTTGTTGATTGCTATTTTCTCTATTGTTGTCAGTATAGCATGTTTTAATGTATTTTGCACTTTAATCCTTTAAATCCGAATCAAGCTAATGTGGTACTTGACAGATATTGGAAGATGTTTTATAGTCAAACAAGAGACTATGAAGAAGAGGGTATGATTATGCGTAATTTTATTTTTATTTCGCCACATTTTCCAACAAATTATGAGAATTTCTGTGTCCAGCTGCATGAAAATGGCGTGAATGTATTCGGGATTGGTGATACACCGTATGAAAACCTGACTGACTCCCTGAAGACAGCTTTGACAGAGTATTATAAGGTGGACAGCATGGAAGACTATGATCAGATGTATCGGGCGGTGGCTTTTCTGTGTTATAAGCATGGATCAATGGATGGTCTTGAAAGCAATAATGAATACTGGCTGGAGCAGGATGCCAGACTGAGAACAGATTTTAATATTCCGGGAATGAAGACGGCTGACATGGAACATGTGAAGTATAAATCTAAAATGAAACCTTATTATGCAAAGGCAGGTATTCCAACGGCCCGGTATCATCTGGTGACGGATTTGACGGAAAGTCTTGCTTTTGTTGAGAAGGTGGGATATCCGGTTATCGTGAAGCCGGATAATGGCGTCGGTGCGACAACGACTTATAAACTGAAGAGTGAGGATGAGCTGCGGGCATTCCATGAAAAAGATTTTCATGGTGTGCAATTTATTATGGAAGAGTTTGTGCCCGGAGAGATTTATTCTTATGATGCGATTATGAACAGTAAGGGAGAACCGATATTTGAGACAGGCAATCATACCCCAATTTCTATCATGGATAGTGTCAATAATCACGATGACAGTGTGTTCTATATTGAAAAACATATTGCGGATGATGTTCGCGCAGCAGGCAGAGCAGCTGTGAAATCATTTGGCGTAAAGAGCCGTTTTGTTCATTTTGAATTTTTCAGATTGACAGAAGATCATGACTATCTTGGAAAAAAAGGAAAGATTATTGGTCTGGAAGTGAATTACAGGCCATCAGGCGGTTTCACACCGGATATGATCAATTATGCCTGTAGTACGGATGTCTACAAAGATTGGGCGGACATGGTTGCTTTTGATCGGCTGACAAAGGAAGAGTATCCGGATAAATACTATTGTGTTTCGGCAGGATGCAGAAAGGAAAAACATTATCTGCACAGCTATGAAGAAGTGATGGCTGCGTATAAGGATGACATTATGATGACAACAGAGCTTCCTGAAGTTCTGGCATCAGCGATGGGAGACAGACTTTATCTGGCACGCTTTGCAGAAAAAGAGGCCATGGATGCATTTATCAGCTATGTCTTTGCTACGGCGTAAGGACATTGAATACTGATTAACAGATGAATAAAATACAGGGACATTTTCATGGCAGGTCATGAGAATGTCCCTGTTGTTATAAGCAGGCAGATGAACTCTCCATTCGGAATCAGTGCATGATAATATCCGCAAACTGTCCCCGGGTAACTTTGATCAGATCCTGAGGTGAGAGAATCAGCTGAACACCGAGACGCCCGCCGGAGATAATAATCGTGTCAAAATCGGCGGCCGATTCATGGATAAATGTCGGAAACTGCTTCTTCATGCCGATGGGGGTACAGCCGCCCCGGATATAACCGGTGATGGCATTGATATCTTTGACATGGATCAGTTCAACATTCTTCTCACCGGCAGCCTTGGCAGCGGCCTTTAAGTTCAGTTCCTTATCAACAGGGATAGCAAATACGAAATAGTTCTTGCTTTTGCCGACAGTGACCAGTGTCTTGAAGCTGCGTTCATAAGGCTGACCAAGCTGATCGGCAATATGGCAGCCGTCAATAAATTCGTCACAGGTGTATGTGTTCATTTCATAAGGGATTTTATTCTTATCCAAAATGCGCATAGCATTGGTTTTGGCTTCTTTACCCATTGTAAGTCCTCCTGTATTTTATGCATTGTTTAACATTGTTAGTCGGTTATATTTTATAGTATTTTCATCAATATGTCCATCCGTAAAAATAGAAAACAACCAGCTGAAAAAATAAATCATAATTTTTGTTGCATGAAGTCGGTGAAGGTGTTACGATTAATAGGAATGTCAAAGAAAGGGAGAAAAAGATGGGAAAGATAGGATTCGATAATGAAAAATATTTGAATATGCAGTCAGAACATATCAGAGAGAGAATGGCTCAGTTCGGCGGCAAGCTTTATATGGAATTTGGCGGCAAGCTTTTTGATGATTATCATGCATCCAGGGTTCTTCCGGGATTTCAGCCGGACAGTAAGCTGCAGATGCTTTTGAAGTTAAAAGACCAGGCAGAGATTGTAATTGCAGTCAGTGCATCTGCTATTGATCAGCACAAGAAGAGAGGCGATATCGGTATTACCTATGATCAGGAAGTATTGAGACTCATCGACCTTTTCAGAAGTGTGGGACTTTATGTGGGAAGTGTTGTGATCACACAGTATCAGGGACAGCAGTCAGCGGACGGATTTATTAAGCGACTGGGTGATCTTGGTGTGGCTGCATACAGGCATTATATGATCGAGGGTTATCCGGCGAATATTCCGCTGATTGTCAGTGAGGATGGCTTCGGCAAGAATGATTATATTCCGACAGAGCGTTCATTGATCGTTGTGACAGCTCCGGGACCGGGAAGCGGTAAGATGGCAACATGTCTGTCTCAGCTGTATCATGAGCATCAGCGCGGTATTAAAGCAGGTTATGCGAAGTTTGAGACTTTCCCAATCTGGAATATTCCTCTGAAGCATCCAGTGAATCTTGCTTATGAAGCAGCAACTGCGGATCTGAATGATGTCAATATGATTGATCCTTTCCATTTGGAAGCCTATGGCAAGGTTGCCATTAATTATAACAGAGACGTTGAGATTTTCCCTGTCCTGCAGACGATATTTAAGACGATTTCAGGAACATCGCCTTATCAGTCACCGACAGACATGGGTGTGAATATGGCCGGCAATTGTATTATTGATGATGAAGCGGTGAAGAAAGCCGCAAGAGAAGAGATGATCCGCCGTTATTATATTGCCCTTTGTGAGCAGAAGAAGGGCAAGGAGAATAAGGCAGAGATCAGCAAGCTGGAAATGCTTCTGAACCAGGAAGGTCTTTCAACTGCAGATTATGCTGTTGCTGTTGCGGCTAAGACAACAGAAGAGGAGACAGGGGAACCGGCAGCAGCCATTGAACTTCCGGATGGAAGAGTTGTTACCGGCAAGAATAAGGCACTGCTTGGCGCGGCATCCGCAATGCTTTTGAATGCATTGAAAGCCCTGGCGGATATTTCGGATGATGAACATTTATTGGCATCAGAAGTTATTCGTCCGGTTCAGGAACTGAAGGTGAATTATCTGGGTAATCATAATCCGAGACTGCATACAGATGAAGTATTGGTTGCTCTTTCTGTCAGTGCGGCCTCCAATGAGAATGCAAAGAAAGCACTGGATTGTCTGCCGATGTTAAAGAATTGCAATGCACATTGTTCAGTTATTTTATCATCTGTAGATACAGATATTTTCAGAAGACTTCGTATTAATTTAACGTGCGAACCGAAGTATCAAAACAAAAAACTTTTCCATAACAATTAGTGTTGAAAATGAATTCTTGCTCATGAAGAGGAACTTCTGGCAAAAGGCATCGAATACTGCGACTGCCCAGGCTGTACAGCAGGCAAAAGAATTATGGATAATAAAGCACTTTTTCTCGCATAATAAAAAGGTGATTGACTTAGAAGCAGCATCAAAATGGATATAAGTATAAAGAAATCGGGTAAAGATGGAGCGAAAATCTTTATTCGATTTTTTTGCATTCTGGGAACAGGTGAATAGTATGTGTTTGATAAAATAAAACCATCAAGAAACAATAAATAATTGTGAGAAAGAAAAGAGGTAGCATATGTTGGGATTAATGAAGTTTAAGAAGTTATTCTGGAAAAAGTCTGACGAACATGACAAACTCGACGAACTTGATCATGAGTTTATTGCTGGTTTTACGAAGAGAGAAATCATCAGTATGATACAGAATATGTCTGATGAAGAACTTGACAAAGCATCTGCGGATATTGACAAACGCATTGCTGAATTAGAAAAATAAAAGGAGGTATGAATCATGTGGTGGATATTGGTGATAATTATTATTGCTGTAGTGGTCATGGGATCTGAAAATGAAGGTAAATATAAGGAAGATAAATATAAAGAAGATGAACAGAAACAATGGGAAAAACAAATTGCACCATATGCACGTGTCAAATATGCCAAAATTACATATGTGCCACATAGCCCTTATGGAGAGAAATTTACACTGGTTCATCAAATAGATGTGAAGACTGATTCTATATATGGCAGGTGGTATAGATATTTTGTTGACAGTTCAGCTTTTACAGACTGTTCAAAACAGAGCATTATTTTATTAGATGAGAACAAAAAAGAAATACCATTGCAGAAAAATGTGCATATGATGTGTGAAAAATTGGCAGAAGGCTGTGGCAACATCGTTCTTACATTCGATGCATAGGTAGAAGAGCGCCGACCGAAGCGGAGCGAAGACCTCGAACGTTCGAGTCCGGCAGGACTCGTTTATACAAAAAAAGGTATCCTAGAAGGGAGAGGCTTCGTAAGGAAGTCCTCTCCCTTTGGCTTTTGTAATCAGCCGGAATGATTGGATTGTAGGTAAAATTAATCATAATTGGAGGATTACAAAATGGATAAGTACATTTATGACGAGAAAAACGGACTTTGGTATGAATTGCAGGGCGATTACTATCTTCCCTGCCTGAAACTGCCTAAAGAAGAATCAAGGCATATCGGCGTATGGGGACAGCGACACTTGCGGTATCTGAAACAGCACCGCAAGGTACTCTATTCCGAACTGCTGATAAGTGGCAAGCTGAACGATTACCTTGCCGACCTAAACGAGCAGGCAGAGGAAATGTTCTCTCGGCTGGTAAAACAACTTGCCGAAAAGGAGGGTTTAACGGAAGCACTCAAAGCGGAAAACCAAATGCTGTGGGTGCAGAAGATGAACAACATCCACAATGCTGCTATGGAGGTTGTTTCAAACGATTTGATTTACGCATAACAAACAATCGGAAAGGCTGCTGTCAACAGACGGCGGCTTTTCCTTTGCGGGTAGTATTCAAGAAGTCATAAAGTTCCGTGAGTAATGGAAGAAGCCAGCGTTTGCGGAAATGTCACAATTTACGGAGGTAAAGTTTCAAATACCGATTGTCTTTTTGCACTTGCTGTGATATTATTAGTATATATACTAACAAAATTGAAGAGGGGTGACATATTTGCGAAGAGACAGCAGCGAAACAAAGAGGAAAATACTGACCGTATGCGTCCGTCTCTTTTTGGAGCAGGGGTATAAAAACACCACTGTCAGTCAGATTGTGGACGAGGCAGGTGTGGCAAGGGGAAGCTATTTGAATCTGTTTCCTACCAAGGACAGAATTTTGCTGGAGTTGACCGAAACGATGTTCGGCGGACAGTTCGGCGTGGCAAGAAGCATTGCAGACAGCAAGCTGCCGCCGGTTTACGCCTATGCGGTGGAAACGGCGATCCAACTGACACTGACTGAACTGAATGAGAACCTGCGAGAAATCTACATTGAAGCCTATTCCCTGCCCGACACGTCGGAATATATTTACCTGCATACCACAGCAGAGCTGAAGCAGATTTTTGGTGAACATTTCCCTGATGATACCGAGAGCGACTTTTATGAGATGGAAATTGGCACGGCGGGATTGATGCGCAGCTATATGGCGAGAAAATGTGATATTCATTTTCCGTTGGAACGCAAGCTCAGCCGCTTTTTGACGGCGGCAATGCGGGTGTATCGGATACCGGAGGCGGAACAGGAAAATGTGCTTGCCTTTATTCAGTCATTAGATATTAAGGCAATCGCCACAGAGGTTATGTATAAGCTGTTTGCCATGCTGGAAATGAAATACGATTTTAAGCTGTCGAGCGGCAGCGAAACGGAGGAAACGAAATGAGAAAACGAATTTTAAGTCTTCTGCTCTGCTGTGTGATGTTGATAGGGTTGCTGCCCACGGCGGCATTTGCGGAGGACAGTGCGGAAGGACCGCCTGTTTGCAGCTGTGAAACGGCCTGCACGACGGACAACATGAACAAGGAATGCCCTGTCTGTGGAGCGGAGAATGCCATACCGCAGAACTGCGGTCAATACATCCCTGTTGAGGACAGAACCGGCGAAAACGGCAGCACCGAGAGAGCCGATGATCCGAATGGTCCCATAGAGCTGAGTGCCGCAGATCAGGTACAGGCCATGATCGACGGTTTACCGAACGCAGAAGAAATCACTGAAGATAACGCCGAAGAAGTCAAGGCGCAGCTTGACGCCATCGACGAGGCGAAGGAGAAGCTCTCCGACGAGGAAATCGATGAGCTGGATATGACCCGGTATGCGGAAGCTGCCGCTGCATTGGGGGCGCTGGCTGCGCCAATGCTATTGGCTAATGATTCGCCTGACGAGCAGTTTTCCCTCAAACCCGGCGACACCTATTACTTTGACCTATCCGGCGAGGACATTCCCGGCACAGCAAACAGCGGAAACTCAGATGGTGCGGTTTCTTTGCCGGATACGTCGCTGCACTATGTTCCCTTTACCTATGTGGGAACGATAGAAGCCTACAAACTCACGTCTGCGACGGTAACCACCGAGGAGTATGCACAGCAGAACAAATATCCCCACAGCCTGTTTGTGGCGGACTATGCCGTAACGCATACGGTAAGCTGGGATGACTTAAATACGAAAAGTCTGATTTTCGGCAAAAATTATGCCAGCGGCGGCGTGGACTATACCCTGCGCGCACCGTCTGTGGGAAGTAACTCTACAGGCTCGGGTGAGTCCCAACACGACACGCCGTCAAATAATGAATGGGACAGGATACTGGACAAGAACAGCGGATATATCCAAAACTGGAATAAAATGTATTCGTGGGGACAGGATACTTCTTCTTCCGCCGAGTCGTTCCGGGCGTACCGTGGGTACAACTCGGCCCGCTCCTGGTATTACACCTCGTCCTCGTTTCGGAACGTCTACCTCGGTTTCCGCCCCGTCCTTGAAGTCCTGAACCCTGACACACTGGGCTCTGACGGGATGAAGGCCGTTACCCTTGACCTGAACGGCGGCAAGCTGGGCGGCAGCTCCGAGGCTATTCAGATCATCGTGAAAAACGGCAGCACATTTACCGCTCCCATGTCCGGCGGTTTGACCCGCCCGGACGGAGATACAGGCAGCTACTTCATGTGGCTCGGAAGCAACGGCAAGCTCTACGCCCCCGGTGCCATTGTTCCGGCGGACGTTACCAAGCTCACGGCGCAGTTTGCTTTATCAGAGCAGTTTTCCCTCAAACCCGGCGGCAGATATTATTTTGACCTCTCCGGCGAGAACGTACCCGGAACGGAAAACGGCGATCTGCCGGACAGCACGCTGCATTATGTTCCCTTTACCTACGCAGGAACGGTGAACGCCTACAAGCTCACATCGGAGATGGCAACCACCGAGGAATATGCACAGCAGAAAAAATATCCCCACAGCCTGTTTGTGGCGGACTATGTCGTAACGCATACGGTAAGCTGGAATGACTTAGATACTGCGAGTCTGATTTTCGGCAAAAATTATGCCAGCGGCGGCGTGGACTATACCCTGCGCGCACCGTCTGTGGGAAGTAGTTATACAGGCTCAGGTGATTCAGAACGCGGCACGCCCAAAAGCAACGAATGGGATAAGATACTGGATAAGGACGACGGATATATCAAAAACTGGGGGAAGATGCTTTCGTGTGGACAAGATACTACTATAAGAATTTCGGCGTTGTTCCGTGCGGTTCGCGGGTGGAAACGTTCGGCCCGTTTCTGGACCAGCTACAATACCTCTTACCTGACCTTCGGCTTCCGCCCCGTCCTTGAAGTCCTGAACGCTGACACACTGGGCGCTGACGGGCTGAAAGCCGTTACCCTCAACCTTGGCGGCGGCAAGCTGGGCGGCAGCTCCGATGCTATTCACATCATCGTGAAAAACGGCAGCAAGTTTACCGCGCCTGCATCCGGCGGTTTGACCCGCCCGGCCGGAGATACAGGCAGTTACTTTATGTGGCTTGACAGCAATGGCAATTCCTACGCCCCCGGTGCCAGTGTTCCTGCTGATGTGACGGAACTGACGGTGCAGTGGACAGCCCCGACCTATACCGTCACGCTGAACGCGGGCGACGGCACTATCAACAGCGGCAATGTCACCTCCTACACCTACGGCGTGGGCGCAACACTCCCGACAGATGTGACGCGCACCGGGTACACCTTCAAGGGCTGGTATGACAACGAAAATCTGACCGGCTCTCCTGTTACGGCAATCGGCGACACCGAAACGGGCAACAAGGAATATTGGGCGAAGTGGGAAATCAATCAATATACCGTCACAGTCAAGCCCGAAAACGGCGAAGCGGATATTACCATAACGCAGGATTACGGCACACCGATTACCGCTCCGACCCTGACAAGAGAGGGCTATCAGTTCAACGGCTGGGATAAAGCATTCCCGACAACCATGCCTGCGGAGAATCTGACGATCACGGCTCAGTGGCGTGATATTGCAGCACCTACAGGCGAAATCAAGATTGCCGAAAACGACTGGAAGTCTTTCCTCAACACCATCACCTTCGGTTTGTTCTTTAAGGATACGCAGACGGTAACTGTTACGGCCACTGACAACAGCGGCGAGACGGTGACAATTGAATACTTGCTGAGCGAAAAGGCGCTTGCCGAATCGGAACTTGCGGGAATGACCTTTACGGCATATTCCGCACCGTTCAGTATCAATCCCGATAACGAGTATGTTATTTATGCAAAACTGACCGATACCAGCGGAAACGTTGCCTACATTAACACAAACGGTATTGTGCTTGACGGAACAAGCCCCGTTATCACCGGCATTGAAGCCGGCAAAACCTATTGCGCGGCACAGACTATTACCGTTGACGAAAAATATATCGGCACAGTGAAGGTGAACGGTACGGAAGTCATCCTTGATGAAAACGGTCAATTTATTCTCTCTCCCGCAAGCGGTGAGCAGACGATTGTTGTGACCGACAAGGCAGGCAATGAAACAAGGGTTATCGTAACCGTGAACGACGGACACACCTACGAGTGGCAGAGTGAAAACGGGCAGTATTGGCAGAAGTGTAAATTCTGCAATCACGAAACTGCAAAAAAGGATATTCCGACCATTAACATCAGTGGCTCCGACAAAGTTTGCCGGACGCAGGATTACAAATTCAGCTTTACTCTGCCGGAAGGCGCGACGGATGCAGCCTATGGGTATGAGTTTATCGGACTTGGTGATGGCCCTCTTACGCCGACCGTTGAGAATGGTTTGTACAGCGGTATCATAAAAGCATCCACATATCCGGCGGAAGAAAACAGCTTTAAGCTGATCGTAAGTGCAAAGACCGCTGACGGCTTTGACTTCTCTGCCGAAAAGACGGTTACCATTCAAAACGAGCACACCGGCGGAACAGCAACCTGCATCGAGCAGGCAACCTGTGAGATTTGTGGTGAGAAATACGGCGATCTGAAACCGCACAGCTACTCACCCGATTGGTCAACGGATGAAACCAACCATTGGCACGAGTGTACCGAGTGCAGAGCAAAAACGGATGAAGTCAAGCACACGGATGGTAACAAAGATCACAAGTGCGATGTTTGCGAAAAGATTTTGAGTGAGTGCACCGATACCAATAAGGATCATAAGTGCGACCTCTGCGGCAAGACACTCAGTGAGCACTCCGGCGGTAAGGCCACCTGCAAGGACAAGGCAAAGTGTGAGTTCTGCGGCGAAAGCTATGGAGAGCTGAATGTAAACAACCACTCTGATTTGAAACACTTCTCGGCAGTGGCGGCGACCAAGACTGCCGAGGGCAATATCGAGTATTGGTACTGCTCCGGTTGCAAGAAGTATTACAAGGACGCTGCGGCAACACAGGAAATCAAGCAGGCCGATACCGTAACGGCGAAGCGGCCCAGCGGCACCATCACACCCGGTGCCGACAAGTCTCCGCAGACGGGAGATAACTCCAAGCTTTTGTTGTGGATTGCTCTGCTGTTTATCAGCGGCGGTGCGGTAACGGCAACAACCGTTTACGGCAGAAAGAAAAAGCGCAGCGTAAAGTAAAATCAAATGTTTAACCCAAGGGCGGCTGTCGGAAACGGCAGCCGTCTTTCCTGTCACAATCTACCGAAAAAGATTGCGGCTGCGCCGTTCCAGTGCAGTGTCTGCCTGCGGAAAGTTTACAAAATTTACTTCGTTCAAATCGAAAATAAATTTCCAATTGATTAGCGTGAGGGCAAAGAGCCGACCTGACAACTGAATGACCGTCCGAGTCCGGCAATTAAGAAGAAGCGAGACGGGGTGCACAACGTCCGGTGGACGTTGGTATTGCACCGACCGAAGCGGAGCGAAGAAGCACAACGTCCGGTGGACGTTGGTATTGCACCGACCGAAGCGGAGCGAAGAAGCACAACGTCCGGTGGACGTTGGTATTGCACCGACCGAAGCGGAGCGAAGATACGAAGCCGCGAGCGGGTTCGAGTCAGAAAACAGAAAAAGCACATCATAGATGTGCTTTTTAAAAAGAAGAGCGTGAGACGGGGCGCTAAAGGTCCAGAGGACCTTTGCTAGCGCCGACCGGAGTGAAATGGAGATACGAACCCGTTCGAGTCCGGCAATGGAGTAGAGTAGAAGCGAGACGGGGTGCTAAAGGTCCAGTGGACCTTTGTTAGCACCGACCGGAGTGAAATGGAGATACGAACCCGTTCGAGTCCGGCAATGGAGTAGAGTAGAAGCGAGACGGGGTGCTAAAGGTCCAGTGGACCTTTGTTAGCACCGACCGGAGTGGAACGGAGATACGAACCCGCGAGCGGGGTCGAGTCTCAGTAAAGAAAAAAACACATCTGATGCAGATGTGTTTTTTGAATTAAGAAGAGCGCGAGACGGGACTCGAACCCGCGACCCCGACCTTGGCAAGGTCGTGCTCCACCAACTGAGCCACTCGCGCATAATAAAGATAATATTCACTTTTTGTGAAGAGCGCGAGACGGGACTCGAACCCGCGACCCCGACCTTGGCAAGGTCGTGCTCCACCAACTGAGCCACTCGCGCATAAAGATGATATTCACTCTTGTGAAGAGCGCGAGACGGGACTCGAACCCGCGACCCCGACCTTGGCAAGGTCGTGCTCCACCAACTGAGCCACTCGCGCATAAAAAGTGCTATTCACAAGCACATGGATACTATACTATATGAAAGAGGATTTGTCAACAGAAAAAAGGCAAAAAGTTAAAAAAAATTCAAATTGTATATGCTATTGAAACAATATAGAAGCAACGAATGAGATGAAATATAGAGGGAATATTTCATCTCATTCATTTTGGTTAAGAGAAAAACTGGATTTTATTTTCTAATTCTTCTTTACTCATATGCATCAGAACACTTGCTTCATTCATTGTAATTTTCTTTAATCGTAATAATTGAGATATCAGTTCAATTTTACCTTCAATTTTGCCCTCGATTTTTCCAGCGGTTTTGCCATCCTGTATCATCTCTTCAATTGCTTGGCACATATCGATTTGTTCATCTCCTTTCTGAAAGTGAATAGGGGTATTGGTTATTGCGCCAATAACACGTGCGGCTGATATATCTATATTCATTCTGGGATTATTATGAATAAAATCAGCTAATTTATTTTTGTCTTTTGCGTATTTGATACATCCGAGTACTTCTCTTAAGCTGGAGTCAAATTTGTTCAAATCTTCATCTGAAATTTTTGATGGTTCAATGAGATGTAGGTGGTAGTTTTGTATATATTTTGCATAGTCGTGCTTTTGAATATCAGAATCCATCATATCGAATAAAGACAATGGCCCGTCCCATGCATTTGTATTGAAATAAAGCACAAGTGTGATGACGGGGATGAGCTTGTCGGTTTTATAAAAACCAGATAAGTATTCAGCGCGACTTATTTTGGCTGTATGAGCGTGTTTGTGTGCGGATGCAATTTCTGTAACTTGACGTCCATATTGGAGTGCGTCATAGATCATATTTCTTACAGGCATGGCATAATGAACATTTGTCTGATTTTCAATTCCTAATAATATGTAAACGACGGATTGATGTGTCTTGATTGATGCAGATTTAAGAATATCTCGGTATTGTTGAACGGATGCATGAGATTTAATATCTTGAGTATTTTCAATGCTTGTGGGTAATGCAATTTCGGTGATATCCAATTCGTGTAAATTCTCAGCATTTATGACTGGATGCCCGTCATAAATGAGATAATTAAACGCATCTGCAAATATTTTATTTTCTCTTACGTAAGCTTTTGTAATCGTATCTATTGCTCCTATTAGATTTCACCTCTTTCATGTAAACAAGGAGTTATAAAGAATATTGCTTACTTTAGCTTTATCATACCATGCAAATCTGCAGGATACAAGAATAAATTTTCACATTGTGTCGATAGAATGGGCAGGATGTCGATGGGATATGGAAAATGTAAAAAATAGAGCCGATATCAGATTTTCATCTTACGATATCGACTCTATTTTATATGGAAGGAATTCTATTAAAATAACGAGTGAGCGAATTTAGTTTTAGTTATCTTTGTCCATTAAGAATCCGGCATAACCAGTTTCAAGACCATGTTCTGTTGCATCCAGACCTTCAAGTTCTTCTCTTTCAGATACACGGACACCAACAGTTTTCTTCAGGATTGTGAAGAGAATCAGGTCACATACAATGGCCCATCCTGCGATGCAGACAACACCCAGTAACTGGATCAGCAGATGATGAACACCGCCGCCATAGAAGAGGCCGTCTGTGTAGTCGAAGAGACCAACGGCCAGTGTACCGAAGCAGCCACACACACCATGCACTGAGCAGGCACCAACCGGGTCATCAACCTTCAGAACATTATCAATAAACGGAACGAAGATGCAAAGGAGGAGACCGGCTACAGCACCAATGATCATAGCACCAACGTTATCAACATTATCACAGCCTGCTGTAATGGCTACAAGACCGGCAAGAGAACCATTCAGGGAAAGTGAAACATCAGGTTTACCAAAACGTACCCATGTGTAAATCATAGCGACAACGGTTGCACATGCAGGAGCAAGTGTTGTTGTGGAGAAAATCTGTCCAAGATGCTGTCCGTCTGCAGCTGCGGCACCGTTGAAACCATACCAGCCAAACCAGAGAATGAAAACACCAAGTGCTGCAATACTGATATTATGTCCGAGGATTGGTCTTGCATGACCGTTTTTGTCATATTTACCGATACGAGGTCCAAGGAAGCAGGCGCCGATGAAACCGGTGACACCACCAACCATATGAATAACAGCGGATCCGGCAAAATCAGTAAAGCCAAGATCGGTTAACCATGCTGTGCCGCCCCATACCCAGTGTGCTTCGATTGGATAGATAAGCAGACTGATGACAAAACTGTAAATACAATAAGTAAGGAATTTAGTACGTTCAGCCATTGCACCGGAAACGATTGTTGCACAAGTTGCACAGAAAACAAGGTTAAATACGAATCCATAGCAGTCCATGCTGCCGAAATCAAAAGGATTCATTGTAAAACCGCCCCAGAACTTGGAAGCGTCACCACAAAGAATATTGTAACCAACAAAGATGAAAGCAACTGTACCAAGACAGAAGTCCATTAAGTTCTTCATAATAATATTGCCGACGTTTTTGGCTCTTGTAAAACCAGCTTCACACATTGCAAAACCAGCCTGCATGAAATAAACCAGAGCCGCGCCGATCAGAAACCAGACGCCATGGCTTCCAAAAATAATACTGTTAACTGTTTCTAAGATTGCATTAGATTCCATAACTATTCCTCCTGTTCAAGTTTCTGAAACAAAAAAGGAGATACAGATGGAATAACCGGTCTTTCCATCTATATCTCCTTCGATATCATCTGTAACAGAACTTTATTGAATTGATTCACCACAATGCTGTGGGAAACTTTATGTCTAACATTATACTGACGTGTATGTAAGATGTCAACCCGTGATTTGGAAAATTAATCCACAAAAAACAGGGATGACAGAGCAAAGATTTAATAAAAATTTTACAAAATTGAAGATTTTAGAAAAAAGTACGTGAAATTTTGAAAAAACAGTCGTATAATCAGTAAATTTACAAAGTTGGAAAATATCGTGCGATTTAACAATAAAATGTAAAAAAATGTAAGAAAATGGAAAAAGATGCAATAGGCACAGAGCAGTTTATTGCGGCGATTCGGATTTATCATGGTGATAGACTTGCGGCAAAATGGCGAATATGCTAAAATGAAAGGGATGTTTAAGGAAAATTGTGTTTAAGGAGGATATAGCGTACATGATTGATAAACTGGTGGGAAAGATTAAGAAACTGAATGCACCAATCGTTGTCGGACTGGATCCGAATCTGGCATTTGTACCGGAACATATTCAGAAGAAGGCGTTTGATGAATATGGTGAGACATTGGAAGGTGCTGCTGAAGCCATCTGGCAGTTCAACAAGGCGATTGTAGATGCTGTTTATGATCTGATTCCGGCTGTAAAGCCTCAGATTGCTATGTATGAACAGTTTGGTCTGCCTGGACTGGAAGCATTTCACAGAACAGTAGAGTATTGCCGTCAGAAGGATTTGGTTATTATTGGTGATATCAAGAGAGGCGATATCGGTTCTACTTCGGAAGCCTATGCAAGAGGCCATCTGGGCCCTGTAAAGGTAGGAAGCCGTTCATTATATGGTTTTAATGAAGATTTTGTTACCCTGAATCCTTACATGGGCTCAGACAGTATCAATCCTTTTATCAATACAGCAAAGAAAGAGAAGAAAGGTGCTTTTATCCTCGTCAAGACATCGAATCCGTCAAGCGGTGAATTCCAGGATAGATTGATCGATGGCCGTCCGTTGTTTGAGTACGTTGCTGAGAAGGTCAATGAATGGGGCAGTGACTATGTAGGTGAATGTGGATACAGCTATGTAGGTGCCGTTGTTGGTGCCACATACCCTGAACAGGCAAGAATTACACGTAAGCTGATGCCGAAGGCTTATATTCTTGTACCTGGTTATGGTGCACAGGGCGCTACAGCGAAGGATCTGCTGCCTAATTTTGATGAGAATGGCCTTGGTGCGATCGTGAATTCATCAAGAGGCATTATCGCTGCCTATAAGCAGGAGAAGTATGCGAAGTTTGGTGCAGAGCATTTTGCGGATGCTTCCAGAGCAGCAGTTATTGATATGCAGAAAGATATCGCATCGGTACTGTAAAGGCTGGTTGAGCAGATTTTTGCTGCTGATGATATAGAATGATGAAACCAGATAAAGCAATTCAACAGTGATTATATAAAGGACAAAAGCATGAGTGTAAGTAAAATCAAAGCAACTGTATTTTCTCAGGAACAGCTTGCATCTGATGTATTCAGTATGTGGCTGGAAGTCGGCAGTATAGCCTCTGAAGCAAAGCCGGGACAGTTTATCTCTGTCTATTCGAATGACGACAGTAAACTGCTTCCAAGACCAATCAGTATCTGTGAAATCGACAGGAAAAACGGCAGACTGAGAATTGTGTACCGTGTTGTTGGTTATGGTACAAAAGAATTCTCAGGATGCAAAGCAGGAGATACATTGGAGATTATGGGGCCCCTTGGCAATGGTTATACATTGAAGAAAGATAAGGCAATTCTTGTGGCCGGCGGTATCGGTGTGCCTCCGATGCTGGAGCTTGCCAAAGAGCTGGACTGTGAGAAGACCATCGTTCTTGGTTATAGAGATGAACTGTTTTTGAACAAGGAATTTGAGCAATACGGCAAAGTGGTTATAGCCACAGAGGACGGCAGCTGCGGAACAAAGGGCAATGTACTGGATGCTATTCGTGCAGAAAGTGTCGATGGTCAGGTGATTTACAGCTGTGGACCGACACCGATGCTACGTGCACTGAAACAGTATGCAGCTGACAAGGGTATTGAGGCATGGATTTCACTTGAAGAGAAGATGGCCTGCGGTATCGGTGCATGCCTTGCATGTGTCTGTAAGTCAAAGGATGTGGATCATCACACAAATGTACACAATAAGCGTATCTGTAAGGATGGACCGGTCTTTAATGCACAGGAGGTGGAACTGTAATGAATACAAAGGTGAATCTTGCCGGAGTTGAGCTGAAGAATCCTGTGATGGTTGCTTCAGGTACATTTGGTTCCGGTGCAGAATACAGTGAGTTTGTTGATCTGAATCGCCTTGGAGCGGTTGTGACAAAAGGTGTAGCCAGTGTACCATGGCCGGGCAATCCGGCACCACGTATTGCGGAGACAGCCAGCGGCATGCTCAATGCCATCGGACTTCAGAATCCGGGCATTGATCTTTTTTCAAAGAGAGATCTGCCGTTTTTGGAGAAATATGATACAAAGGTCATTGTCAATGTGTGCGGCCATTCGACAGAAGAATATCTGGATGTGGTTGAGCGCCTTGCAGATGAACCGAGAGTGGATATGTTGGAGATTAATATTTCCTGTCCGAACGTCAAGGAAGGCGGTATTGCTTTTGGGCAGGATCCAAAGGCAGTGGAAGCCATTACAAAGGCTGTCAAGGCCAAGGCAAAACAGCCGATCATCATGAAACTGAGCCCGAATGTCACAGATATCACAGTGATGGCGAAGGCTGCTGAGGCCGGCGGTGCAGACTGCCTGTCTCTGATTAATACATTGACCGGTATGAAGATTGACATCGAAAGGCAGACATTTGCCATTGCCAACAAGACAGGCGGCCTTTCCGGTCCTGCTGTTAAGCCGGTTGCCGTCCGTATGGTGTATCAGGTAGCCAATGCAGTCAAGATTCCAATCATTGGTATGGGCGGTATCTGTACAGCTGAAGATGCCATGGAATTTATTCTGGCCGGTGCAACAGCTGTTTCAATCGGTACGGCTAACTTTGCAAATCCATATACAACCTTAGAAGTTATTGATGGTATTGAAGCGTACATGAGAAGACATGGCGTGGAAGATATCAACGAACTCATTGGTCTTGTAAAATAAGAGGATAATTCCCGAGGTTTAATCACCTGGCTGATGATATCCTTCTGGAAACGGGCTCATCGCCCACTGTTTCCAGAAGAATATCATCAGCCAGGTTGAATTAAGACCTCGGGAATTTTTTACGTGTATGGGGCTCATCGCCCAACGTTTTCAGAAAGTTAGAAAGCGGCCTATGTGCTTTTGGGGATAGAGAATCAGACGGAAGTGCATTACGCAATGCCGGCTAGAAATATGCTGGATATGTCAAATCCGATTTTTGAGAAATATGCGCAGGACTATAAGCTGCATATTATCAGTCCGCCGCAAATTGCTGATGATGAGTTGGAGAAGTTTCATTCTAGCCTGAGAGAAGTGATAGGATGCATTAAATATTCAAATGACAAAAACAAACTGGCAGAGTTTATTTATGATAATCCAAGAATGAATATGGAGGTTGAAGCAGCCAGAGTGATAGAGACTATTACAAGTGTAACAATTGAAAAAGAGGAGGTGGACAGCATGGGAAATGTAAATATGTGCAAAGCAATACAAGAAATGATGCAGGATAGTAGAGATGAGGGACGACTTGTTGGTTTAACCGAAGGAAGGCTTCAGCTTTTGATAACGCTTATCCAGTCAGGAAAAGTAACTGTTAAAGAAGCGGCAACTCTTATGGATATGACTCAGGAGGAATTTTTAGCCAAGAGTAAGACAATTTCCTGACTGTCATAGCCTCGGATAGTCGTTAGGCAGTAGACGATTAAAAGTAATTAATAAAACAGAATAGAATATCTGATAAACAATCAATAGAATATCAAAGAGATTTCAAGACTTGGAAAATGCTTTCATTTTACGAGGCTCCGCAGACAGAATCTGTTAAAAAACGATAAGAAAACGATTTCTGCCTGTGGGGCCTTTATTTTATTGCGATGATGTTATAGGTGTTGTTGTCAGTGGTTTTAATCGGGGTAGCACTTTGGAATATCCTGCCCCATACATTGACCGATGGAAATCCGCCAGAGATTATGACAAACTTGCCGAAGCGTATGTAAATGATGAGTCCGAACCAGATGATAAAAGATTCCGATGTTGATAGAGGAGTAAAGCCGCAGACCAGTAATAAGATACTGACACTTTCTACATGTACAGGGAACGGATACAGCAAGCGGCTTGCCATCCATGCAGTCTGCATTGACGCACAGACTACGGATGAGTCAAAATTAAAGGAAACAGGAAATTAACTATGAAAATATCCAAAAGTATGTGAAAAAAGAAATAAAAACATATTTTTGGATATTTTTATATGGAATTATAATGTTGTAGCGGAAAATGCATTGACAAACCTGAAAAAAGGACAATATAATTTAAAATACATGGTTTGAACCAACTAACCAAAGCGTAATCGGGAAACAAGAAATAGAGGAAAAAAGTAATGGAAACAAAGAAAGTGGCAAAAGACAGGTGGGAAAGGTAAAATGGTAAAGAAGATTGAAAACAGAAATATTGATGTGACAAAAGCCAGAGGCGAATTAGAAGAAGATCTTCTGGAATATGTCTACCGGACATGGAGACAGGGCAGACAGATCACATCGAAAGAGTATGCCAGAGAAGTGAACATAACCGGATATGAAGCGGCAGGTCTGGTGCGGAGTCTGGTAAAAAAAGGATTTTTGTGTGAGCCGGAAAACGGACATCTTGAACTGACCGATAAGGGAAAACTGGAAGGTATGGAGTGCCTTGCACGCCATGAGAAACTGACACAGTTCTTCCAGATGGTAAGTGGAATGGATCAGCAGAGGGCGCAGGAAGATGCCTGTAGAGTGGAACATTATATCAGTCCGGAAGGATTAAAAGGAATTGAAAACTTTCTGCAGTACGGTGACGTATACGATAGGGTTTATGACGATATGGACTTGTATACCTTTTATGAGGACGGCGATTTCCCGATGGCATTTGGGCTGTATGAACCGGAACGACGCAATCCAAGATTCCTTGCACCAGAGTACGGGAAACTGGAACACTCGGTCATATTGAGAGTGAAAAAGTCTCAGAACTGCTTCCTGCTCAAGAGAAAAAAAGATGAATCTATCGGCTATGTATGGTACAGAAGAGATGATGGGTGGATACAGGCGAAAGAAGAAAAAGGTGTTTATCAGTTACCGACAGACATCTTTACCTATACTGCGAATACAGGAATTCCGGTCACAGAAGCAGTGGCAATTATTGCGATTACCCGTTTTGAACAGAAGCCATTGCCAATCGATTATCGGGAATTGAATATTCATGTATGGTGACGAAGAGAGGAAAAAGAAAATGGAAAAAGGTGAACATCTAAAGAGACAGAACAGACCTACAATGCTGCAACTACAATATTTACAAGGTCTGTCAAAAGTAGAAAAGAAACGTGGAGCTCAGGGAAGTATCGCAGAATATTATGGCGTGAACCGATCAACGGTGAATCGTTATTTTAAGAACTGCATAGAAAGAGGAATTCTGACAGAATCACTGGAATTTACCCCTGCGGGAGAAGAATGGCTGGAACGATATTCCAACCTGTATGAGAACCTTGAAAAATATCTGGAAGAAATCGGTGCAAAGCCGGAAGAAATCGATGAATCACTGGATGTTATGGTGGAGAATATCGACATTCACATGCTGGAACTGATGATCAACGCCTATGCAGAAAAAAAATCAGTATACAAGAAAAAAGAGAATGAACTGGATCAGGAGATACAGCACAATCTGCAGAAATGTGAAAGGCATCCGGTAGTGTTCCGGCTTTATCGAATGAATAAAAAGCCGGGGCAGGACAGAGATTCAATGGCGATGAGCGGATTTGAAGATATAGCCGAAATCGTTCAGGAGAATGGAGAAAGCTATCTGGAATTAAAACTGAAAGAGATGGCTGCACACTCCAGAGCGAACGGGAAAATGATGGCTGGAAAACTGAAAACATTGAAGTATGAGCATAATGAAGTCCTAGTAGAAGCAAGAATAGAGAATAATATTGTGAAAATCCCGATGGAAGCGTGCAGAATCCACCGATGGACGGGGATTGGCACGATGGGAATTGTACCGGTTACCGTAACCTGTAGTGCAGGACCGGTTCACATGCCGGAAAGCACTGCATTATTATATTTCTGGGTATAAATGAGAAATGAGAAAAATTATCATTTGCACATAAGATGCAACAAAATAATAAATAATTTCAATAAAGTGCCGTTACTGATAAAATACTATCAATAACGGCATTTTTACGTCTATTGTTGCCTGAATAACAACAAAACCAAAGGAAATAATGGCGTGTTTGTTGCAATTTAGACAACAAAATTGTGTGAAAATTGTATTGACATTGGATGGCAAATTATGATAAAAAATGATGCAGGGAGACAGTGCCGAAGATGAGCGTATGATCCAGTGGGCATTGGAAGTAACCAATCTGACAGAATATCGTGACAGGGAAGTGTCAAGACTTTCCGGTGGACAGCGTCAGCGTGTATGGATTACAATGGCTCTTTGTCAGGGAACAAAGACTCTGTTTCTTGATGAGCCGACGACATATTTGGATATCCGGTATCAGATTGAAATCTTGCAGCTTGTAAGGAAGCTTAATCGGGAATTCGGCATTACCATAATCATGGTGCTGCACGATATCAATCAGGCCATTGCTTATTCCGACAATGTCATCGGTATGAAAGACGGCAAAGTACTGGTGGAAGGAAAGCCGGAAGACGTGATTACAGAAGAAAGCATCCGGGAGCTGTATGGCATTGAGCTTGGTGTGACAATGGTTGATGGACGGAAGTTCGTACTGGCGGTGTAATAGAAGTAAAAATTAAGTTGTGAATAACTATTTGACATGAAACAGAAGCGGTGTTAATATAATTATATAGGAAAGGTGCTGCCGATATGACGGCTCGCCTGATATATAAGGGTTAAAAATAACCGCTCATGTTTTCTCAGGACGATGGGCGGTTATTTTTGTGTCTTGGCATCATGCTTTCCACGCACGTAACCAAGACTATAAAAAGTCGCACACAGTGAAATCACTGCGATAAGGTCAGTTATGGTCAGCATAAGCAGTATATCTCCTTTTTGTAGTATTTCTCAAGAATGAGAGAAAATCTATGTAATCGAAGCTATAACTCTTCGCACAAAGCGAACCGCCATTCACGTCAAAGTGAAGCAGCACCTCAGGCATAAAGCCTAGGAATATTTTATCAGTTTCAGATGTCAAAAACAATATGAATCACTCAATTAAATCACATTGTGTATAAATACAAAATGAAGTTTTAGAAAAATTTTAAGGTGACTGACACCAATTTGGGGTTCAGATGTCGGAAAGGAAAGAAGATGAGAAATCCTTTAAGGTTAGTTTGGATAGTCCTGGGCTTTCTTTGTCTTGGACTTGGCACGATAGGCATTGTTTTGCCGATTCTGCCTACAGTACCGTTTTACATGGCAACGCTTTTCTGCTTTGCGAAAAGTTCGGAAAAGTTACATAATTGGTTCATAGGAACAAATTTATATAAGAAGCATCTGGACAGTTTTGTTCAGAAAAGAGCCATGACAATAGGAACAAAATGCAAGATTATCGGAATGGTAACGGTCGTTATGGCCATCGGCTTTATCTGCATGAAGAATGTACCAATCGGAAGAATCTGTATCGCAGTTGTGTGGGTATGCCACCTGTTTTACTTCTTCTTAAGAGTTAAGACAGAAAAGCCTGAAGCTGAAATGGCAGAAAGCGTAGAGTAAGATGGACAAAGTAGAAAAGAAACGGCAGAAAGAACAGTATGTCGTGGAAGAGATGATCCGGCTGTATTGCCGAAAAAAACATCCGAAAGAAAAAAGACAGGAAGGGCAGATGTGTCCTGACTGTCAAAAACTTTCAGATTATGCAAAACAAAGAAGTCAAAAGTGTCCATTTATGGAAGAAAAGACGTTTTGTGCGAATTGTAAGGTACATTGTTATAAGCCGGAGATGAGAGAATAGATCAGGCAGGTTATGCGGTTTTCAGGACCAAGGATGCTGTTGTATCATCCGGTGCTTGCTATCTGGCATCTGGTGTGTAGCAACAAAGAGAAGAAAAAGTAAGGAGTTACTTATGATTAAAACAAGACTGGTGGGGCTGTTGTCCCACGCAAAAAAGTATATCTTGTATACGATTTTGTGGCAGTGGGCAGCCCTCCTGTCGCAGGTATTGGCAGTCTTTTCTATCGCAGATTTACTGGAACGGGTAGTATACCGGGTAGTAACCGTACCGATCATTGAGCGGACAATATTGATTTTAGTTCTGGTTGTGGTGATCCGATTTATCTGTGAACGGATGGGAGCAAGGTCTTCCTATCTGGCGTGTGTGGATGTAAAGCGGATTCTGCGTGAAAAGATTTATGAGAAAATGTTAAAGCTGGGAGCTTCCTACAGTGAGCAGGTATCCTCTTCGGAGGTCGTACAGGTGTCAACTGAGGGTGTGGAGCAGTTGGAAACATACTTTGGAAAATATCTTCCACAATTATTTTACAGCCTGATCGCACCACTGACCTTATTTATCATTCTTTGCAGAGTGAGCCTGAAAGCGAGTGTGATCCTGCTGATTTGTGTACCGCTGATTCCGATTTCTATCGTGGTGGTACAGAAAGTGGCGAAGAGATTATTAAATAACTATTGGAGCATCTATACCGGACTGGGTGATTCGTTCCTTGAGAATTTACAGGGACTTACTACATTGAAGATTTATCAGGCAGACCAGCAGAAAGCAGATGAGATGGATGTGGAATCCCAGAACTTCCGCAGAATTACGATGAAGGTGCTGACCATGCAGCTCAATTCCACAAGCGTGATGGATATTGTTGCCTATGGTGGAGCTGCGATCGGTATGGCAGTTGCGGTGTCCGAATTCTTAAAAGGAAATATCAGCGTGGCAGGAACGTTATGTATCGTTCTGCTTGCCAGCGAGTTTTTCCTGCCGCTCAGACTGCTTGGTTCATTCTTCCATATCGCAATGAATGGTATGGCAGCGAGTGATAAGATTTTCAAGATTTTAGATTTGCCGGAACCACAGGCTGGAGAAAAAACACTGCCGGAGGTCGCGTTAGATGTTACATTAAAAGATGTGCATTTTTCTTATGAAGAGGACAGAGAGATTTTAAAAGGAATCAATCTGAATCTTCCGGCAGGAAGTTTTGTATCTCTGGTTGGTGAATCCGGATGTGGTAAGAGTACGATTGCAGGAATCCTTGCAGCAAAGAACCGGGGATATAACGGAGAAATCACCATCGGTGGTGTACCGCTTAATGAAGTGAATGAAACCAATCTGATGCAGAGGGTTGTTCTGGTTCGCCATAACAGCTATCTGTTCAAAGGTACGGTAGAAGAAAACCTGAAGATGGCAAAACCGGATGCAACGAAAGAAGAGATGGAAGCTGTCCTTCAGAAAGTGAATCTCTTAGGGTTCTTACAGACACAGGATGGCTTGCAGACACAGTTGCTGGAAAAAGCAAGCAACCTGTCCGGCGGTCAGTGTCAGAGACTGGTGATTGCCAGAGCGTTGCTTCGGACAGACAGTGCAGTTTATATTTTTGATGAAGCCGCATCCAATATTGATGTGGAAAGTGAAGAATTGATCATGAATGTGATTCACGAACTGGCAAAGACAAAGACGGTGCTTCTGATTTCCCATAGACTGGCAAATGTCGTGAAGTCTGACAAGATTTATTTCTTAAAAGACGGAGAAATCAAAGAAAGCGGAAAGCATGACGAACTGATGAGCCGGAATGGTGCGTACAGACATCTGTATGAAAGCCAGATGGCACTGGAAAACTATGGAAAAGGAGGAATGGCATAATGAGTGAAAATACGAATACAACAAAACGAAGAAGTGCCATCCGGATCATGGGAAGTCTGATTGGTCTGGTAAAACCCCTGCTCCATATCATGCTGGCAGCAATCATCCTTGGAACATTAGGTTACTTGTGTGCAATCTTCCTGACGATACTGGCAGGACAGGTTATCGTGTATGGACTTCTGACAGGAGTAGCCGGAATGAACGTTCCGGTGGACAATATGTGGCTGGTATTGACTCCGGTAAAAACGATTATCACAGTCATGATCGTCATTGCAGTGCTTCGTGGAATCCTGCATTATGTGGAACAGTATTGTAATCATTTTATCGCATTTAAGCTGTTGGCAATCATCCGCCATAAAGTGTTTGCAGCACTGAGAAAACTCTGCCCGGCAAAACTGGAAGGACGGGACAAGGGAAATCTGATCTCGATTATTACAACCGATATCGAATTACTGGAAGTGTTCTATGCACATACCATTTCCCCGATTGCGATTGCAACACTGACCTCAATTATTATGGTGATTTTTATCGGAAGATATCACTGGTTAGCAGGCGTGCTTGCACTGGCAGCTTATCTGATTGTCGGAGTAGCCATCCCGATGTGGAATGGAAAACGTGGCAGCCAGAAGGGAATGGAATTTCGGACAAACTTCGGAGAACTGAACAGCTTTGTTCTGGACTCTTTACGAGGATTGGACGAGACCATCCAGTACGGACAGGGTGAAAAGAGAAAAGAGCAGATGTCTGAGCGCTCCAAAAATCTTGCAGGAATGCAGGCGTTATTAAGCAAAATGGAAGGCTCACAGCGTTCATTTACGAACATGGTTATCCTGCTTGCATCCTTTGGAATGCTGGCACTGACAGTTTGGTTGTATGCAAAAGGCGAGATGGGATTCGAGGGAATCTTAACCTGTACCATCGCAATGATGGGTTCTTTCGGACCGGTAGTAGCATTATCAAGCCTTTCCAACAACCTGAACCAGACATTGGCAAGTGGTGAACGTGTTCTTTCCCTTCTGGAAGAGACGCCGCTTGTGGAAGAAATTCCGGGGAATGTGGAAACTTCCGGTGAAGAGAGCATGGAATATGAATTTACAGGAGCAGAGGCAGAGAACGTAACATTTGCTTATGGTGAAGAAGTTATTTTAGATAACTATTCACTGAAATTACAGCCGGGTAAAATCACAGGGATTCATGGTGCGAGTGGTTCTGGAAAATCTACACTTTTAAAACTGTTGATGCGGTTCTGGGATGTACAGGATGGAAGTGTATCGGTAGACGGTACAGATGTCCGCAAGATTCCAACCAAGCATTTAAGAGATATGGAAAGTTATGTCACACAGGAAACGCACCTGTTCCATGATTCCATTGCAAACAACATTGCTATCGCAAAGCCGGGAGCATCCAGAGAAGAGATTATGGAAGCCGCAAAGAAAGCGTCTATCCATGATTTCATTATGACACTTCCAAAAGGATATGACACAGAAGTCGGAGAACTGGGTGACACGCTGTCCGGCGGTGAGAAACAGAGAATCGGAATTGCAAGAGCATTTCTCCATGAATGCCCTCTAATCCTCCTCGATGAGCCTACATCGAACCTCGACTCTTTAAATGAGGGAATCATCTTAAAATCATTGAAAGAATCGACCAAGAAGAAAACGGTTGTCCTGGTATCCCACAGAGTATCCACAATGAACGTGGCAGATGTGGTATATGAAATGAAGAACGGCAGAATTTCTTAAAATGAAAGCAGCAGGAAAGCGGATGAAAAAGATCAGCTGACCTGCTGCTTTTGGTATGGCAATAGATTTTAATCTTATCTGCCGCGTTCTTTATCCAGAATTTTCTGGAATTCACGGATATCCCGGGCAATTTCACCGCTCAGCAGAAGCATACAGATCAGGTTTGGAATGGCCATCAGGGCGTTGGCGATATCGGAAAGTTTCCATACAAGGTCTAGCTGCATGGTAGCACCGAAGAAAACAACACATGAGAAAACCAGACGGTAAATGATATTCAATTTGTGTGTGTTCAACAGATACTCAAAAGCCTTTTCACCATGATATTCCCATCCGAGAATCGTGGAAAAGGCAAAAAGTGCAATTCCGATGGTGACAAGCCATCCGCCGAGAGGGCCAAGAACGGTTTTGAATGCGGCGATGGTCAAGGCAGAACCTGTATAGAGACTGCCTGTGGCAGGATCGATCTGACCCAGCATGCCAGAGCTTGCAATGCAAAGACCGGTGATAGAGCAGACAACGATTGTATCCCAGAATGTACCGGTCATATTGATATAGGCCTGGCGGACAGGATGATCGGTTGTTGCGGCAGCAGCAGTGATGGCGGCAGAACCCATACCAGCTTCGTTAGAAAAACATCCGCGGGCAATACCATACTGCATGGCCGCCATCATTGAAGCGACAACATTACCAAGGACGCCGCCTGTGACAGCCTGTGGTGTAAAGGCATACTTGAAGATCATGACAAGACCGGCCGGGATGTTCTGAATATTGCCGATGATAACAATAATACCGGCAATAATATAGAAAACAGCCATCAGAGGGACGACAACAGAAGAAACTTTTGAAATAGATTTAATACCGCCGACAATAACAGCAAGCGAGAGAATGGTCAGGACAACACCAATAGTCACCTTGGAAAAGCCGACGGTTTCATTTAAAGCGGAAGAAATGGAGTTGGCCTGGGTCATATTGCCGATGCCAAAGGAAGCCAGAACGGCAAATAAAGCAAACAGCCAGCCAAGGACTGCACCGAATCCTTTAGGCAGTGCTTTCTTCATTGTGTACATAGGGCCGCCGGACATTTCACCTTTTTCATTGCGTTCACGATACTTGATGGCCAGCATACATTCACTGAATTTGGATGTCAGACCGAAACAGGCGGAAATCCACATCCAGACAAGGGCGCCGGGACCGCCGGATACCATGGCTGTTGCAACACCAACGATGTTGCCGGTGCCGATGGTAGCTGCAAGAGCGGTTGTTAATGCGGAGAACGGAGAAACGTCGCCATCGCCTCTTTTCTGAGTGCGGGCCTCCTTACTCAGTGTACTTTTGATGGCGTATCCGAGATTTTTCCATGTAAGGAAACCAACGCGGATGGTCAGAAAAATACCGGTGCCTACAAGCAGGACAAGCATAGCGGGACCCCAGACGAAGTCATCCACTTTCGTTACAAGATCAAAAATTTTTTCGTAGCTCATTTACATCTTCCTCTCCCTTTATTATTTTCACAGACAGCAGACAAGGCGGCATGAACAGGCAGAGGCAGTCCGGTCATGATATCTGTGAAAAACAAAAAGAGACCGCGGATATTCCGCAGCCTCTTTGCTGATTGAAATAATGTTATCACGTTTTTGTGCATTCGGCAAGTATTTTTATCTTAAAATAATATAAGCTGTATAAAACGCATAGAGAATAATCATAAAAATTCCCTCGCCTCTGGCCAATCGTTTCTTGCTCCAGCAGAAGAAAAGGACAAGGATGCTGAAAACCATCAGGATAATACAGTCGTAAACAGCAGAAGGCTGCAGTGCGACAGGATGGATACTTGTTGAAATGCCAAGGATCATCAGGATGTTGAAAATGTTGGAACCGACCACATTACCGATGGCAAGATCATTCTCACCTTTTCTGGATGCCACGATGGAGGTGACCAGTTCCGGCAGGGAAGTACCGAAAGCAACAACTGTCAGTCCGATCAGGGTTTCTGAGAGACCGAAATTGGCAGCAATTTCAGAGGCACTGTCCACGACAAAGTTGCCGCCGTAAATGATCATGATACATCCGATGACGACAAATACAATGCTTTTCAATGGAGAAAGAACTTCTTCCATTGGATCTTCAGCATTTTCACTGCGGGACTTTAAAGCATCCCTGACCTGGATGGCAACAAAGAGAACAAAAAGCACAAGAAGCGTCAGCCCCTCAAGTCGGCCGATATTGAGCCGTCCGAATCCGAACAGGCTGAATATCAGAAGCAGTGCTGCGGCAACAATTGAAAATGGAAACTCACGTTTCAAAATGCCTTCATTGACCGGAATGGCACTGATGGCAGCACAGGCACCGGTAACAACCATGAGGTTGAAAATGTTGGAACCAAGAACGTTGCTGATGGCAATTTCATTCTGACCGGCCAGGGCAGCTGAACAGCTGACGGATAATTCCGGGGCACTTGTACCGAAGGCAACAATGGTCAGGCCGATGACAGCGGCGGGAATGCGAAGCAGTCTGGCAATGGATGAGCTGCCGTCTACAAACAGGTCCGCTCCTTTAATAAGCAGGATAAATCCTAGGATCAATAAAATGTAGGTTAGCATAAATAGACACCTTTCGTAAAAATCTTTGATAAAACAGAACTTTTGGCGAATAGATGATGTTTCAAAAGTTCTGTGATAAAGTATAACGATATGGAACAAAAAAGTCAACGAAATACAGAGAAAGAATTGCTTTTTCGGTGCAGATATAGGAAAATAGAAAAGAAGATAAAATTAGCGGTGAAAGGCAGTCAGCAGCTGCAATCAATGCTGGAAAAAATGAGGATAGGAATAATATGAAATATGATTTTACATCGATCATTGACAGACAAGGACAAGATGCTATGGCTGTAGATGGTCTTGGAATGTATCCGGGAATGTCACCGTCAAAACCAAAGGGAGGTTTTGATTTTATCCCGATGTGGGTGGCAGATATGAACTTTCCGACAGTGCCGACGATTCCAGAGGCCATTATTGAACGTGCAAAACATCCGGCTTACGGATATTTTGCACCTAGAGATACCTATTTTGATGAAATTATCAAATGGCATCAAAAACGAAATGGCGTAAATGGACTGAAAAAAGAGTATATTGGCTATGAGAATGGTGTCCTCGGAGGGATCCTTTCGGCACTGCAGTGCCTGGCGGCACCAGGGGATGCGGTCCTTTTGCACAGCCCGACATATATTGGCTTTACCGCCAGTCTGAAGAACAATGGCTATAAGATGATACACAGTGAGTTGAAGAAGGATGCAGAGGGCATTTACAGGATGGATTATGAGGATATGGAAGCGAAGATCAGGAAGTACCATATCCATGCTGCGATTATGTGTTCACCTCATAATCCGACGGGCCGTGTCTGGGAACAGTGGGAGCTGGAAAAGGCGATGGCGGTATATGAACAATATGCTGTGACAGTGATCTCAGATGAAATCTGGTCAGATATTTTACTGGATGGACAAAAGCATATACCGACACAGCAGGTAAATGATTATGCCCGGGAACACACAGTGGCCCTGTATGCACCAAGCAAAACATTTAATCTTGCAGGTCTGATTGGGAGCTATCATATTATATATAATGAAGCATTGAGAGACAGAGTGGAGGCAAGGGGCAGTAAATCCCATTACAATGAGATGAATGTTTTGTCCATGCATGCACTGATCGGTGCCTATAAACAGGAGGGTTACGAATGGGTGGATGAGCTGTGTCAGGTTTTAACAGAGAATGTACGATTTGCCTGTGATTACATTGCAGCACATTTTAAGGGTGTGACGGTATCAAAGCCTCAGGGAACTTATATGCTTTTTCTGGATTGTACGCAATGGTGTGAAGATCATGGCCAATCCATGGATGAACTGCTTCAGGCCGGCTGGAATGTGGGCGTCGGCTGGCAGGATGGACGTCCATTCCATGGGGAACATCATATCAGAATGAATCTGGCGCTGCCGAAGTGTCGTGTCACGGAGGCTTTTGAACGACTGGACAGGTATGTTTTTGGTTGATTTTTCGTTGGAAGTTGAGTATAATAACAGAGAAGAAAAGTCAGAAAGAGATCAGTGAATTTTTAATCACAAAAAGGAGATTATAGATATGGAACAGTACAAAGAAGAGTTTATCCACTTTATGGTGGAAGCAGATGTGTTGAAGTTTGGTGAATTTACATTGAAGAGCGGCAGAAAGTCTCCGTTTTTCATGAATGCAGGTGCCTATGTGACAGGTTCCCAGTTAAAGCGTCTGGGACAGTATTACGCAAAGGCAATTTATGCAAAGTATGGTGACGATTTTGATGTACTGTTCGGACCAGCTTACAAGGGTATTCCGCTTGGTGTTGTGACAGCGATTGCTTTCAGTGATCTGTATGGCAAGGAGATCCGTTACTGTTCAGACCGTAAGGAGACAAAGGACCATGGCGCAGATAAGGGCAATTTCCTGGGAAGCCCTTTAAAGGACGGTGATCGTGTTGTGATGATCGAAGATGTAACAACATCCGGCAAGTCCATGGAAGAGACTGTTCCGAAGGTCAAGGGTGCAGCAGATGTGACGATTGTCGGTCTGATGGTTTCTCTGGATCGTATGGAAGTCGGCAAGGGCGGTGTGAAGTGTGCCCTGGATGAAGTGAAAGACCTCTATGGCTTTGAGACAAATGCCATTGTTACAATGGCAGAGGTTGTTGAATGCCTGTATAATAAACCGTGTAATGGGAAGATTGTGATTGATGACAAGCTGAAGGCTGCCATTGATGCATACTATGAACAGTATGGTGCAAAGGAACAGTAGACTTTGATCAGATGTCGGCGGACATCTGATCGATGTATCATTCAGATACGAGCGTAGACATGGAAAGGACAGCGAAGATGAGAATAGAAGATAAGATATCAAAGTTGATGTGTCAGACTGGTGCATGCAGCCTTGTCCTTGGAATTTTATCTGTGATCGGCGGGCTGGTTCTCGGTATTATCGGAATTGTCAATGGAGCAAGGCTTTTGAGACATCATTCTGATTTAATGTAAATCATTTCAGAAATAATTGCAAATGTATCACGGCTGCCGGTCAGTGCAGCCGTGGTGCCATTTTTTCAGGCAGGGGGAGTTGCGTGAGCCGACAGACAAAGCGGTGTATCAAATTCGGCAGTTTCGTACTGCTTATTTTGTATATCGCTGTTTTAATTTATGTATGCTTTTTAAGTGAAGATTATGGAAGAGATGTTGTGACTTCCTATTATAGATATAATTTTATCCCATTTAAGGAAATTCGAAGATTTTATATATACAGAGATGTTGTAGGAATCCGGGCATTCCTCGCCAATTTATTTGGTAATGTACTGGCATTTATGCCTTTTGGATTTTTTATGCCCATATTAAGATTGAGGCTCAGAAAATGGTATTGTATGTTGGGCATGACATTTTTACTGAGCTTGATGATTGAGATCACACAGCTGCTGACAAGGGTTGGATCCTTTGATGTAGATGATTTAATTTTGAATACTTCAGGGGGTATCCTCGGATATCTTTTGTTTTACATAATCAATAAAGTAAGGAGAAAATGGAATGGCGCGTAATATATACAGTTTCATCAAAATAGAAAAACGTCAGACAAAGCGCGGCATTTATGCATCAGCTTTTGGCATTGCGTCTTTGATCTGCATGGCCGTTCTTACAATTGCATCTTTTGTTAAAGCCGGCAATCTTCCGGCATTTGTCGGCGGAATCGGATACCTGAGCTTTCTTGCGGCGGTATTTGGACTCTGGTTGTCTGTTCAGCTCCGCAAGGATAACGAAGCTTATGGTACGATGGTGCATGGCGCTTTTTATATTAATCTGGCGTCTGTTATGATTCATGGTCTGATTTTTTTGGCGGGTTGTTTGTCTATTATCATGTAGGGCAGACATTGTTTCGGTCGGAAGATTAGGTTTTTCAGCTGGAATTCGGATGATTATAGATGAGAAAGGTGAGCATAGTGAAGAAAGAGGTAAATAGAGAAGAAGTGCAGGCGTGGGTGCAGGAACGCTTTGAACTGTCTGTGACGAGAATTCGCGGGATTGCCAAGGAACATGCGGCGGCAACCCCGTTTGGTGATTATTTTAACAGTCAGGCGGCCTTTATTTTGTATGTAGAGAATATCTACAAAATGCGTCAGGACGGTGGTTTTGCACGGCTGACCACGGAGGCACTGGCTGAGATGAATCATTGCTTTTATGCGGATATTCTTCCTGAAACTGAGGTGTGGGAGGGGGAAACCGGTTATGAGAAAAGCTATGCCAATCCACAATGGTCGACAGCAATGTTGGGAGCAGATTATGGTCCGATGATGGCCTGGCTTGTCACGGAGATCCGAGGTCTGATTCCGTTGGCATTCCAGGGGCGTCTGGCAGATATGACAGCGATCAATGAACTGTTTATAGAGATTTATAACCGGTTTGAAAACCGTATACCTGAAAGAAATGAGATTTTGCAGATCATTTACTGGTATGTCAGTGATTACAGTGATCAGACTGTGACGGGGAGAACCCGGGAGAAGCTGGATCCGGCCCTGAGCTTTTACAGGGATATCATCATGAAGGCGGATTTGACAGATCTGTCTTATCTGTATCAGTATGGCGAGTATATTTCTGACAATGAAAAGTCGATTGCTGCGTATCTGAACACCCTGGATCAGTCGGTGATCGACGATATGGCAGCTACATTTGTGAATGGCTACGTGAGAGGATTTGAACTGTATAAGATTGACTTATCAGCCAAGAAGAATGTCCAGTTAAGAGCCAATATTGGTTTTGAGCGAGTGCTTCGTTCAACAATCCGGCAATTTGAAGCATTAGGACTTTCTGTGATTGTCTGCAGGGATGCCATCCATAGTATTAACAAGACAGCGGGTAAGCTCGGTCTTGTGTCCTGCTCGGCTAATCCGCAGTATGATTACGATCACCGCATGGATAAGGGGTTATATCTTGACAAAGCTTTATGTGAGCGCATCATCGGTGTGACGAAGTCTGCCTATGAGCAGTATGCGGATCTGGCAGAGGATTATGCCGGTCCGGCCTGGATGGATGTTTTTGGTGAGACTCCCTTTGAACCGGCGGCTAAAGAGGAGAACATCCGTCTGTCGGATAAACAGCAGAAGCTGGCTGTTCGCATGGCAGGACAGCTGACAGAGATTGTCAATCAGTATATTGATGCGTCAGCCATCAGTTTTTCAATCATTGCCTGGCCACTGCCGTCCATTGGCGATCGGTTTGAGGCCATTATGGATGAGACGATCAAAGTCAACAATCTGGATAATGATCTGTTCAGAAGCATTCAGCAGAAGATGATCGATGCCATTGACGGCGCGGAATATATGCATATTACCGGTATGAACGGCAACCGGACGGATTTGAAAGTTGCCTTATGGCAGCTTCAGGATCCGGCGAAGGAAACGGTGTTTGAAAACTGTTGCGCAGATGTGAATATTCCTGTGGGTGAGATTTTTACAAGTCCGGTATTGACAGGAACAAATGGAACGCTGCATGTAAGCAGTGTTTATCTGAATGGATTGAATTACAGAAATCTTTCATTGCGGTTTGAAGATGGCTGCGTTGCTGAAGCCGACTGCAGCAATTATGAGGACAGGGAAGAGAATCAGAAGTATCTGAGACAGAATCTTCTTCAGAATCATGAAACGCTGCCAATGGGAGAATTTGCCATCGGCACGAACACAACGGCCTATGCCATGGCCAGAAAATTCGACATTACACAGTTGATGCCGATTCTCATTATGGAGAAGACAGGGCCGCATTTTGCCATTGGCGATACCTGCTACAGCCATAGTGAAGATCATAAGGTATATAATACAGACGGCAAGGAAATTGTTGCCCGTGAGAATGAGAAGTCCCGCCTGAGAGATACGGATCCGGAACAGGCATATTTTAATGTGCATACGGATATTACGATTCCTTACGATGAGATCAGTGCCATTACAGCATGCTTTGCAGACGGCAGGCAGGTAGATATCATACGGGAGGGCAAATTCTGCCTTGAAGGTACGGAAGCACTGAATGAGCCACTCGATATATAAGCTGTGCTTATATAGTATCGACGATACATTTTAAATAAAAAAGGAAAGGTGAAAGAACCTTTCCTTTTTTTCGCTTAAGTATTGACGTAAAAGCTCAGTACGGTTACAATAGAGTCAGATTCTGATGAATTTTGCCTTTTTGATAGGAAAAAGTGAATTTATAAGAATGGTTTATAATAAGAGTATCCACTTATTTATAAGATATCATTATAAAAGGAGCGTTTAACATGCATAAGATCGGTATTATCGGCGGCGGTCAGCTTGGCAAAATGATGATTCTTGATGCTAAGCGGCTGGATGATTATTTTGTAATTCTTGATCCAACCCTGCATTGCCCGGCTCACAGCATTGCAGATGAACATATTGTAGCAGATTTTGATGATGTGGCAGCCATTGAGGAACTGGCCTCGAAGGTGGATGTGGTGACGTATGAATTTGAGCACATCAGTGTGAAGGCGCTGCAGCAGGTGGAGGCAAAGGGATGTCCTGTTTATCCTTCCAGTGAGACACTTTTGCATATTCAGAACAAATACGATCAGAAGCAGTGGCTGATGTCACATGGTCTGCCGGTTCCTGATTTTCGAAAGGCAGACTCTTATGAACAGCTGGTGGAGGATTGTGACTATTTCGGTTATCCGGTGATTTTGAAGACCTGTACAGGCGGTTATGACGGCAAGGGGAATGCGGTGATCCATACAAGAGAAGATATTCGCGAGGCCTATGAGAGTCTGGGCGCAGGCAGGCTGCCCCTGATGGTGGAAGAATATGTGCCGTTTTTAAAGGAAGTATCGATTTTGGTCTGCCGCAGCACTAACGGCGATGTAGCGGTATTCCCGGTGGCAGAAAATGTGCATGTGAACAGCATTCTGGATGAGACAACGGTACCGGCGGATATCACAGAAGCCTGTCGGGAAGAAGCCATGGATGTGGCAAGGAAAGCGGTGCATGCTTTTAATGCCTATGGTATGCTCTGTATCGAACTTTTTGTGACAAAGGATCAGCATGTGCTTGTCAATGAGCTGGCGCCGCGTCCGCACAATTCAGGACATTATACAATAGAGGGCTGTGTGACTTCACAGTACGAGAATCATATCCGGGCGATTCTTGGACTGCCCCTTGGCAGTACGGAACTGATACGCCCGACAGTGATGAAGAATATTATCGGAAATGTGAATAAGAAGGCTGAAGTCCATGGACTGGAAGAAGCTTATAAGTATCCTGAAGTGAAGATCCATATTTACGGCAAAGAGGAATGCAGAGTTGGCCGTAAGATGGGGCATATCACAGTGACAGATAAGACGATTGAAGATGCACTTTTTAAAGCGCGCTATGCGCATTCAAAGATCAAGTTTTAACGGAGGTAATGGGAATGAGCGTAAAGGTTGGCATTATTATGGGCAGTGATTCCGATCTGCCGGTTATGTCGAAGGCAGCAGAGATACTGGATGAATTGCAGGTGCCTTATGAACTGACGATTGTTTCGGCACACAGAACACCGGACAGATTATGCGAATATGCAAAGACAGCCGAGGAAAAAGGCCTTTCAGTGATTATTGCAGGTGCCGGCGGGGCAGCCCATCTTCCGGGGATGACTGCGGCTATGACGGTGCTCCCTGTTATTGGTGTACCGGTGCAGACAAAGGCTCTTGGCGGTGTGGATTCTCTTTATTCTATCGTCCAGATGCCACCGGGCATACCGGTTGCTACAGTGGCCATCAATGGTGCACAGAATGCAGGACTTCTGGCAGCCAAGATTCTGGCCACAGAGGATGCCGCATTGCGTGAGAGACTGAAAGCATACAGCAGCAAGCTTGAGCAGACGGTACTGAATAAGGCTGACAAGCTTGAGCATATCGGCTATGAAGCGTATTTAAAGGAGATGTAAGCAGATGGAGAAAATGATGGACAGATGTGGTTTGTTTGGCATGTTTGACAATAACGGCTTTCATACATCCCATTTAATATATTACGGACTGTTTTCCATGCAGCATCGCGGCATGGAGGCAGCAGGTATCTGTGTGAATGACAATCAGGGTAATTTTTCCTATGTGAAGGATGAAGGCCTTGTGACAGAAGTTTTTGATGAAATGAAGCTCGAGAAGCTTCAGGGACATGCAGGTATTGGCCACATTCTCAGATATGACGGATCGGATGCCCGCGAGAATGCACAGCCCATCGTGATCCGTTACACAAGCGGTCATATGGCTGTTGCTTTAAACGGCGGATTGACGAATATCGAGGAGATTCGCCATGATCTGGAACTGAAAGGTTCTGTATTCCAGACAATGGAAGCGGCGGAAGTAATCTCTGTGTTGATTTCCAGAGCAAGAAATAATTATCCGACCATTGAGGAGGCGATTGCTTCTATTATGCCGATGCTCAAAGGCGGATACGCGATGCTGGTGATGACGCCGAGAAAGGTGATCGGTGTCAGAGATCCCCAGGGCATTCGTCCGCTGGTACTTGGCAGGGAAGATCATTCATGGTTCCTTTCTTCAGAGACATGTGCCTTTGATGAATTGAATGTTGATTATGTGAGAGATATCCAGCCCGGGGAGATTGTGGTCATCAATGCAGAAGGCCCGCATTCCATCCAGGGTATGCAGGCGCAGCCGATACGTGCCTGCATTTATGAGTATATTTATTATTCACATCCGGCCAGTGTCTTCGGTGGTCAGGAAGTTTACAAGGCGAGATACAATATGGGATGCCATCTGGCAAAGGAAGCGCCTGCAGATGCAGATGCGGTTGTATGGGTACCGGATTCGGGTCTGGCAGCAGCAGCCGGATATGCAGATACACTGGGAATCCCTATGGTGGATGCTTTTGTAAAAAATAAATACTACGGTAATAATCTGGTGAAGCCGGAAGGGATTTTGTTTGACAGAAAGATTCATATGAAGCTTTCTGTGATTAAGAGCCAGGTGAAGGACAAGAACATTGTGGTTGTGGATGACTCCATGGTGCGCGGTACAACGGCTC
Source organism: Coprococcus intestinalis (assembly GCF_023656595.1). Taxonomy (NCBI): domain Bacteria; kingdom Bacillati; phylum Bacillota; class Clostridia; order Lachnospirales; family Lachnospiraceae; genus Coprococcus; species Coprococcus intestinalis. The sequence goes on from NZ_JAMOKJ010000020.1 coordinate 44,930, forward strand.
AGACGTTAGTTGAGCTGCTTCGCCATGCCGGAGCTAAGAGTGTACATCTGAGAATCGCATCAGCAACCATTTCACATCCATGTTATTATGGCGCTTCCATGCCGGAAGAGAAGAAACTGATCTTCCATGAGCAGGGAGTGGATGCGGTCTGCAAGATGACGGGAGCGGATTCACTTGCCTTCCTGTCCAGTGAGGGTATGGTAGCTGCATGTCCGGATGCCGCAGGTGGTTTCTGCATGGCATGTTTTAACGGTGATTACCCAACGAAATAGCAGATAGAAATAGTGAAATAAGAATCCGGGAACGGATTTTGAATCGAACAATTAATCATAATCAGAGTGCTTTTATCAAGGAGGAAATATAAATGGATTACAAAAATGCCGGTGTAGATATTGAAGCAGGATACGAATCAGTAGAACTCATGAAGAAATTTGTCAAAGGAACCATGCGTCCGGAAGTACTTGGCGGTCTCGGCGGATTTTCAGGTGCTTTTTCTCTTGAAAATATCAAGAAAATGGAAGAGCCGATCCTTTTATCAGGTACAGATGGCTGCGGCACAAAGGTGAAACTGGCTTTCCTTATGGACAAACATGACACGATCGGTATTGATGCAGTGGCTATGTGTGTGAATGATGTGGCTTGTGCCGGCGGTGAACCGCTTTTCTTCCTTGATTATATTGCATGCGGCAAGAACTATCCTGAGAAGATTGCCACAATCGTCAGCGGTGTTGCTGAAGGGTGCAAGCAGTCCGGTGCAGCACTGATCGGCGGTGAGACAGCGGAGCATCCGGGACTGATGCCTGAGGATGAGTACGATCTTGCAGGTTTTGCAGTAGGTGTTGTAGATAAGAAGGATCTGATCACAGGTGAGAATCTGAAGAAAGGTGATGTGCTTATCGGCATCGCTTCTTCCGGTGTACACAGCAATGGTTTCTCCCTTGTCCGCAAAGTATTCAATATGACAAAGGAATCATTGGATACATACTATGATGAACTTGGCACAACTTTAGGTGAAGCATTGATCGCGCCTACAAGAATTTATGTCAAAGCCCTGAAGGCAGTTAAAGACGGCGGTGTGACGCTTAAGGGATGCTCCCATATTACGGGCGGCGGATTTTATGAGAATATTCCACGTATGCTGCCGGAAGGTGTTCATGCTGTTGTGAAGAAAGACAGCTATGAAGTTCCGGCTATCTTCAAACTTATTGCAGAAAAAGGTGATATTGCCGAACAGATGATGTACAATACTTTCAACATGGGTCTTGGTATGGTGATTGGTGTTGATCCTGCAGATGTTGATAAAACAATGAAGCTTCTTGAAGAAGCAGGTGAGAAAGCCTATATCGTTGGTGAACTGACAGAGGGCGAAAAGGGTGTGACATTATGTTAAAGATTGCAGTACTTGTATCCGGCGGCGGCACCAATCTCCAGGCCATTATCGACAGCATTGCCGATGGACGTATCACCGACACAGAGATCAAAGTGGTGATCAGCAATAATCCAAAGGCAAAAGCACTGGAGAGAGCGGCGAAAGCCGGTATTGAAGCAGTATGTATTTCTCCGAAACAGTATGCAGATCGTGAGCTTTTTAATGATGCTCTGCTGGAAGCTGTCAATGCCCGGGGTGTGGATCTCATTGTATTGGCAGGCTTTATGGTGGTTGTGCCAGAGAAGATGATCAAAGCCTACAGAAACAGGATGATCAATATCCATCCGTCGTTGATCCCGTCTTTCTGTGGAACCGGTTATTATGGACTGCATGTTCATGAGGCTGCCTTAAAGCGTGGTGTGAAGATCAGCGGTGCAACGGTGCATTTTGTTGATGAGGGAACTGATACAGGCCCGATCATCATGCAGAAGCCGGTGGAAGTACGCCCGGATGATACGCCTGAGGTGCTTCAGCGCAGAATTATGGAGCAGGCTGAATGGCAGATTATGCCGAAAGTTATTGATCTGATCGCCCATGACAAAGTGCATGTGAAGGATGGCAGAGTGTTTGTAGAGGAGTAGACTTCAAGACTCCAAGTCTGCAATGTGACTTTGAATCCTGTATCGGAATTCGTGAGTTGATTTTGAATAGGTTCATCCGCCGATTCTGCCTTTTGATTTGGTGGAATCGGCGGATATTTGAGTTATATATGAAAGAAAGGATGAGCAGAATGAAAGTATTAATCGTTGGCGGCGGTGGAAGAGAGCATGCCATCGCATGGAAGGTCGCAGAAAGTCCTCTTGTAGATAAAGTTTACTGTGCACCGGGCAATGCCGGTATTGAAGAAGTTGCAGAATGTGTACCGATCGGTGCCATGGAATTTGATAAGCTGGTTGCCTTTGCAAAGGAAAAAGCCATTGATCTGACGGTGATCGGCATGGATGATCCGCTGGTGGGCGGTATTGTGGATGCTTTTGAGGCAGAAGGACTGAGAGTATTCGGACCGCGTAAGAATGCAGCCATTATCGAGGGCTCCAAAGCCTTTTCCAAAGATCTGATGAAAAAATATGGTATTCCGACTGCTGCTTATGAGAATTTCACGGATCCGCAGGCAGCCCTTGATTATCTTGAAACGGCCAAGATGCCAATCGTATTAAAGGCTGATGGTCTGGCCCTGGGCAAAGGTGTTCTTATCTGCCAGAATCTTGAAGAAGCCCGCGCCGGTGTTAAAGAGATCATGGAAGACAAGAAATTCGGTTCAGCTGGCAATCAGATGGTTGTGGAAGAGTTTATGACAGGACGTGAGGTGTCGGCCCTTTGCTTCTGTGACGGAACCAATATTGTACCGATGACATCTGCTCAGGATCATAAACGTGCAAAAGATGGCGATCAGGGCTTAAATACAGGCGGTATGGGTACATTTTCCCCAAGTCCTTTCTATACAGAAGAAGTGAATGCTTTCTGTATGGAGCATATTTTCAAGCCTACGATGGCAGCGATGAAAGCAGAAGGCAGAGATTTTGTGGGCATCCTTTTTGTTGGTTTGATGCTGACAGAAGACGGTCCGAAGGTGCTGGAATATAATGCCAGATTCGGTGATCCTGAAACACAGGTTGTACTTCCGAGAATGAAGACAGATCTGGTGGAAATGTTTGAGGCATGCATCGACGGCAAACTGGCTGAAAAGCATCTGGAATTTGAAGACAATGCGGCAGTTTGTGTTGTCCTGGCTTCTGATGGTTATCCGGTTTCCTACGAAAAAGGTTATCCGATCACAGGTTTTGAGAAATTTCATGCGGATGAAGGTTACTATTGTTTCCATGCAGGCACAAAGCGCAATGAAAAAGGCATTGTGACAAACGGTGGACGTGTACTTGGTGTCACAGCTAAAGGCACAACGCTGAAAGAAGCAAGAGCTAATGCCTATAAAGCAACCGAATGGATTGAATTTGACAACAAATATATGCGTCATGATATCGGCAAAGCCATTGATGAAGCATAACATATGAATCTTTTATCAGGACCCGCAAAAGCGGGTCCTGTTTTTGGAAAGAAAAATTCAGATGATGATTGTGAATGTTGTAGTTCGTATGAAAACTGCGCAGGATAACCAATAAAATAAATAAATGAAATTACAGGTTTCTTTAGTTGTAAATTTATGGTACAATGTAATAACTTAAAGCGTTAAACTACAGAAACAAGGAGAGCGGAACATGAAGGAACTGGATTTATTGCGGCAGGAACTTTTATCCTGTGATACTCAGCTTGTAGATATATTGATGAAACGATTCGATGTGGTTGAGAAGATTATGGCATTGAAGGAGAAGAATCAGATGCAGATTCTTCAGCCGGAGCAGGAGAGCAGACAGAAAGAGGCACTGGACATAGAATTGAAAGGTAATGTGCATCAGGAAGAGATTGCTGATATTTATGCGCGAGTTCTCTACAACAGCAAGAAGATTCAGGGAAAGAAACTTTTCGATTACAATATTGTGCTGATCGGTTTCATGGGAGCAGGAAAGAGTACAATCTCTGCGTTTTTGAGAGATGCACTGGCCATGGATGTGGTTGAGATGGATCAGGTGATCGCCGAACAGCAGGGCATGAGCATTTCGGAAATTTTTGAGACTTATGGAGAGGAATACTTCCGCAACCTTGAGACACAGTTGTTGATTGACATGCAGTCCAAGCAGAATGTCATTATTTCCTGTGGCGGCGGTGTGGCTATGCGTGAACGCAACGTGGCTGAGATGAAGAAGAACGGCAAGGTTGTTCTTTTGAAAGCAGACCCGCAGACCATTCTTGACCGCGTGAAGGACAGTGACGAACGTCCGCTTTTGAATGGTCACAAGAATGTAGAGTATATTGCGGATTTGATGGAAGCAAGAAGAGCAAAGTATGAAGCAGCAGCGGATATCGTTGTTCAGACTGACGGCAAGAGTGCACTTGAAATCTGCGAGGAAATGATCCATAAGCTGAGAAGTGCAGATGAATAGAACGTATTTTTGATGACAGCATAATAGATTTTTATAGTGTTTTGCAGAAGCAAATAGTTGCCTTTGAAACTAAAAAGAACAACTGTTTGCTTTTTCGCTTGTAAAAGGGAATATTTCATGGTATGATAGGGGGTAGTTAGAACTGCAAAGCGTGTAATGCAGGGCCATGGATGAAAGGAATAATCTGGATGAAGAAATTGAAGAGGGCCTGTGCAGAATGTGTGGATGGGAGATGAAGGATGTATTTTGAATATGGTGAAAATGAGATAACTTATCTTCGAAATAAAGATAAAAAGCTGTCAGAAGTCATTGATCAGATAGGGATGATAGAAAGAGAAGTGGATACAGATTTGTTTTCTGCAGTGGTTCATCATATTATCGGTCAGCAGATTTCTACGAAAGCACAGGCAACCATCTGGCAGCGGATGAAGGAGACTTTGGGAGAAGTGAATGCTGTAACTATTCTTTCAGCGGACATTTCCAAGCTGCAGTCTTTGGGGATGACCTTTCGTAAGGCAGAATATATTACGGACTTTGCCAGAAAGGTTCATGAGGGCGTCTTTGATCTGGAAACAGTCGCTCAGATGTCGGACGAGGCGGCCATCAAAGAACTGGCTTCTCTGAAAGGAATTGGTGTATGGACAGCGGAGATGATCTTGCTTTTCTGTCTGCAGCGGCCGGATATATTCAGCTATGATGATCTGGCTATCCAGCGTGGACTTCGTATGGTTTATCATCACCGCAAGATTGACCGGAAGTTGTTTGAAAAGTATCGCAGGCGGTTTAGTCCTTACTGCAGTGTGGCCAGTCTGTATTTGTGGGCAGTAGCAGGCGGAGCTATTTCGGGAATGAGAGATTATAAACCGAAGACACAGAAGAAGTAAGATGGAGGAAAATGATGGTATATACATGTCAATATCAGTCACCAATGGGGGATATCCTGTTGGCTGCTGATGAAATCGGTCTGACAGGATTGTGGTTTGTTGGGCAGAAATACTTTGCCAACATACTTCCGGATGAACATATTGTGCGGGAAACACCGATTCTTGCAGAGTCCAAAAGATGGCTGGATGTGTATTTTTCCGGCGAAGAACCGAATTTTACACCGCCTCTTCATCCGATCGGATCTGCATTCAGACAGGAAGTGTGGCAGATTTTGCTGCAGATTCCGTATGGTCAGACAACGACATATGGAGAGATTGCCGGACAACTGGCTGAAAAGCATGGCATGGATCATATGTCTGCACAGGCAGTCGGCGGTGCAGTAGGGCATAACGAAGTCTCTATTATCATTCCATGTCACCGTGTGGTCGGTGCAAATGGCAGCCTGACGGGATATGCAGGCGGAATTGACAAAAAGGTACGATTGTTGGAATTAGAGAAAACAGATATGACCAAATTTTTTATTCCGAAGAGAATTCAAGAATCCTGATGAAATAAGGGATTTTATTGAGGAGTGGATGAGGTTACATGAATGAGACAGAAAAAGGAAAATACTTTTTTAGCAGGCAGTTATAAATTTAGCTGTCTGTTTTTTTGTCCACGGTGAACTTTTTCCGGTTTACAATGGTTATATAATATGTACAGATATTGAATTAGGAGAAAACACGATGAAAGAAAGAGAATTGATACAAAAACTGCATAATGGAGATAAAGAAGCAGCTGGCCTGATTATTGAGAGATATTATGTAGATATTTATCGTTTTTGTCTTTATATGGTTCAATCTGAAGAGGATGCTTATGATATTGCGCAGGAAAGTTTTTTAAAATTTATCAAATACGGAACTTTTTATCATCATCAAAACCTCAAAGGATATCTTTTGATGATTGCAAGAAACCTCTGTTTTGATTATTTTCGGGATAAGAAAGGCACAGAAACCCCGGTTGAATGGGAAGAACTTGATAAGATACCGAAACCAGGAAATCAGATAAAGGAAACAGAAGATATCATTTATTTGCAGAATCTGTTAAAGGCGCTTTCGCCGGATATCAGGGAAGTAGTTGTTCTGCGGATGTATGAAGAAATGAAGTTTAAAGATATTGCTGGTATGATGGGATGCAGTGTGTCCACGGCAAAGTCACGGTTTCGATTAGGTATCAGTCAGTTGAAAAGGATGATGGAGGAGGATGAAGATGAGCGATAGTGAAATAAAGAATCTTTTTAAAAGAGCAGATGCGCAGGTACATATTGATGAAAAAAGGAAGCAAATGGCTTATCAGATAGTGCTGATGGAAATTGAGAATCAGGGAATAGAGAAGCAGAGAATTGAGTCGGGGAGAATCGAGAAGCAGGAAATCAGGCAGCAAGAAATTGATATAAGGGGAGTCGAGAGTAGAAATACTGAAAAACAGGAACAGTTGAGGATGTCCGTTAAAAATATTCTGCTTCAGCAATTTCAGTATATGGATAAACTGTTTTTCTATATTTATGGCGGCCTTATCTGTCTGGGCATTATTTTTATTGCGGTGCTGCAATATACCGGAGTGAGTCAGAATGAAATTATCACCGTGTGTATGGCGGGAGCAGGAATTTTAAGCATCACATCCATTGGTGTGATTGATAAGATGTTTTTTGGAAAAATGGCAGAGTTGGGAGCAAGCTGTTATTTTAATACAAAGCAATGTGTGGCTGCATGGATGGTAATATCCGGGATGGTCAATGTTGTGGTGCTGTTTTTGCTGGCAGGTTATTTGAATGGCTTCTGGCGTGTTGGATTATTGCAGGTGGGGCTTTATATTCTGACACCTTATCTGTTGTCGGGGATGATTGCCCTGGGAATTTTGTCAATGGAAACAGGAAAAAAGCATTCGTTTCTATTTGTCATCAGTGGCTTTTTGATGTCCATTGGCTATGGTGTTCTCGGGGCTATTCCGGGCATTATGTTTACGGCAGCTAACCGGATATGGACAGCAGGCTTTATACTGTCATTACTTTTATTTGTCATTCAGATAAAAAGGCTATTTAATAAAATGGAAAAAGGTGATGTGTTATGCATGAATTAAAATTGATGGATGTTTGGAAAAGATACAAAGACAAAGATGCCGTCCGTGAAGTGGATTATACATTTACAAATGGGGTATATGGTCTGTTGGGAGAAAATGGGGCAGGAAAGACAACATTGATGCGATTGATTTGCGGTGTTATGCAGCCAACGAAGGGAAAGATTTGCTGTGATAATCTTGAAATTTCCGGTATGGGAGCAGAATATCGAAAACTCCTGGGCTATTTGCCGCAGGATTTTGGATTTTATCCTGATTTTACTGCGGAGCGTTTTCTCAGGTATATGGCGGCTTTAAAAGCATTGCCGAAAGATGATGCAGAAAAGCGGATTGAAGAACTTCTGACTATGGTAGAATTGAAAAATGTGCGCAGGAAAAAGCTGAAAACTTTTTCCGGAGGGATGCTTCGAAGAATCGGCATTGCCCAGACACTTTTAAACAATCCGGAAATTCTGGTTTTGGATGAGCCTACAGCAGGGCTTGACCCGAAGGAGAGAGTGCGTTTTCGCAATATCATCAGTTCCTTAGGCAAAGACAGAATTGTTTTGCTGTCTACTCATATTGTGTCGGATATAGAGTATATTGCAGACCGCATTTTAATCATGAAAAACGGAGAACTCATTCAGGAAGGAACAGAGGCGGAGCTAACAGAGAAAGTGAAAGGCCACGTTTGGAAATGCATTGTTTCGGAAAAAGAAGCCGAGTGCCTTGGGCAGCGTTTTGTTGTAAGCAATATGAGAAGTAATGGTGAAAATATCGAATTAAGAGTGATTTCAGAAAAACAGCCCATGCGGGAGGCAGAACTTCTGGAGGGGACTCTTGAAGATGCCTATCTTTATGAAACACAGTCAGCGGAGGAAACGTAAAATGCGGCTTTATAGAATGGAATTATACAAACTCTATCACAACAAAATATTTAGAATCGGACTATTTGCCGCTACCGCATTGTTGTTGGCTTATTTTTGGTTTGCAGAAGTAGGCGGGGAAATAGCTGCAGTGGATGGAAGCGTTTATTCCGGTTATGAGGCTGTGAAGATGAACAAGAAAATCACGAAAGAATTTGAAGGCGAGCTGACAGATGAAAAGGTTCATCAAATTGTTGAAAAATATGGTCTGCCATCCAAGTTGGAAGAAAATATGCCGGGATGGAGAGACGGGAACTTTTTAAATGATTTTGTGACACGATATTTTACCAATGGGGCATGGGAAAACGGCATTACTCCAACAGAAAGATATATGATTGCGGAAACAGAACTGGGGGAAAACTGTGAAAAACTGGGGATAACACCTTATCTGACTTACACAACAGGCTGGAAAATATTTGTTGAAATGCTGCAGTTTGGCCTGATATTGGGAAGTATACTGGTTATTTGCAGTGTGTCAACTATTTTTGCAGAGGAGAGCCAGACGAAAATGCTGCCGCTGATTTTCAGCACAGAAGAGGGAAGAAGAAAGGACGTCATGGCAAAAATAGCCGCTGCTTTGACATTTACAATTTCTGTCTTTCTGTGGTTTGCGGTGATAAACCTGGTCTTATGTCAGGTTGTGTATGGGTTAAATGGATTCAATAACATCGCAGGACTTGTACTGTCTGAAAGCATCAGGCATCAGTCAGTGATGTTTTCAAAATATCTGGCAGTCTTACTCATGCTTGCCTTAGAAGCCTTTTTATCATTGTGTGCTATTACCCTGTGTGTATCTGCCCATCAGAACAGTTCATTTGGAGCCGTCATCATCTCTGCAGCATGCTGGGGACTGCCGGTGATAGTAAGAATATTTTTTGGCGGCTTTATGGCCCTCATCGTCGATGCCATGCCGGTATTCCTGATCATGACAAACATGGTCAAAGACATCTATAACATCTGGCAGCTTGTATTTACCATCAACATCATTTTCGCCGCTGCATGCCTGGCAGAAGGAACCATTGCTTATAAAAACAGGCAAATAGCTTAGAGCAATTAGTTTAAAGCCAAAATTGAATCATGAAGACAGTTGATCTAATAATAGATGACAAAATAAAATTCCCCCCCTGATAAGGAAACATCCGCTAAAACGTTTCGTGCGGGTGCGCGTTGTTTTAGCGGAGGTTTCTTTCTTAGGGGGTTTTATATCAAATAGGGGATTTTTATGAGTTTTTACAAATAATCGTGTTTGGCCAGCACATTCAGAATATTGCGTCCTTCTTCGGTACCTTCGATGTTTCCCTTCCTTTTGCAAGGCCTTTGTCTGATAGGTGAGTTGCAAAAGTAACTTCTACTTTGCAGAAGTAAATTCTACTTTGCAGGGTTAAATTCTATACAAAATAGAAAAATAATGACTTAGATATATGAAATCCCTGAAAACGGAGTTAAA
>NZ_JAMOKJ010000021.1:0-49878 GCF_023656595.1 Coprococcus intestinalis
GCCGATAACAAAATGATAACATTAGCTCGTATAGGCAGGATAATATGGATATATCAAATAATCAAAAGAACGAGAAACATTACAGAGAATAATTCCTAAACAAAAAGCGTTAGTCTTTGTAGAGTTTGAATAAAAAAATGGAGCTCGGAAATCCAGCATTTATGCGGGTTTCCGGGCTCTTACTATGTCTGTTGAGTACAGTTTGAGTACAAATTATTAATTTGAGTTAATTATTTTTTTGTAAAATGAGTTAGCACAAACCTTGGTATTGTTTTTGTCTAAACTTGTTGAAAATTTTATGAATTCCTGTATTTTGGAATTACTATATTCAAATGAAATGAGATTAAAGTTTTTGACGATATCACACCACCGCTCTGTGCGCATATCCCCAGCAGAAATTTTTTGGAGAACTTCTTCATCATGAGGTAAACATTGTTCAATATAGTAAATCCAATCGTTTTGAGAGAGTTTTTGTAATATATTAGTTGCGGGTGTAACAGCTTCATAGGATTTTCCGTAAGCATTTCCTAAAAGAACCATTAATGTTGCACTAATACACTCTTTAATTGCAGGTCTTGGAATTTTTGTTCCCATTTTATTTAATTTGTTAACGGGACCAGGTTCATTATAAAAATTATTCATAGCATAATGTGTGCTTTTAATCTTTTTGGCTGCTTCAATAAAGCTCAATGAACGTAAGTTTTCTGGAACATAGTCGAAACCGCCAACAGACATTAAGGCTTTCGTATATGCTGAGATAAGTTTAGTATTTCCAGCATTCTTATGTTTGCTAAATGTTAATCCTAAAAAATATTTATCATCAGATGTAAGACCAGCCCAAAGTGTTTTTATTATTAGAATGAAATTTGATTCTACCGTTTCGAATTCAGCACCTTCTGTTGATGAAAGCAAATTAACCAAAGTTCGTATAGTTGTTTTTTTATAAAAATATGGACTGGTATTAAGAGATTCCAGTTTTGCAGGATTGTTGACAAGATTTTCAATTTTTAAACTTGTTCTGAAGTCAGTATACTCAATTTGAATATTTGAATCTTCATATCCTAAAATATATTGTATACAAGGTCTGATGACAGAATCACTTTCATTTTGTGGCATTTCTTCTGTAACATCACGCCCTAAATAATGTTGAACTATTTCATTAGCATGTGTTAATCGCATCTTTCCTGTAGAATTTATAAAACCTAATTCCATTGCCAAATTTATTACTTCAAAAGCAGGTAGATTGTGAATATAATCAAGATTATCAATTCCCACCATTTCACTAACAAACTGAGGTCCTAATGCTAAAACTCTATTGCGTAAAATGGTAATAGAACGATTCCAAATAGATTCAGAAGCCATTTCAAAGAAACCAGCATTATAATTTGTGGAGATTGCAGATAGTTCCCGTGTTTTTAACTGATAATTATAACTCAATATAACATCCAAATTTGCAACTTTTGGAAGTTCTATACCGGAGTTGCTTTGCCAGAGAGTTTGAGAAACTATATTTGCATTATTTACCGGAACAATCTCTAAATGTGTATTTTCCACAGTAATAACCTCCTCCTTTTCATGCGAAATAAGTGCATATTCATAAGAGTTTGAGTTCCTATTTGCGATAGACGGGTTCCCAACTATTGTACCAATTAAAGTAGGTGTTTGTTTTTTATAATTTTGTGAACACCAAATTTTCAGATTTTCACATATTTGTATTTTTAACTTGTCTAAGAGTATTGGTTGATCTGGCGGACTATTTTTTATAGCTTCAGCAAGATAATAAGTAAACACTCCTTGTTCCAAATTTGTATCAGGATAACTACATTCGTTTTCAGAACAAGAGGCTAATGTAACACAACTTTTATCTGATAGGGTTTCAATGAACAAATTACCTATATCACCTCTGGGCAAAATGCCAGAATGACAAGCATCTAAAATTATAAAACAGTTACATGTTTTATTTAACATTATTTCATTTAGCTTTTTTAATTCAAGAGCTGTGTTTGAAACGTTGTTTCTTTTAGTGTTTGGTAGTATTAAGAAACCTTCTGTTCCAATTTTCATGCCATGCCCTGCAAAATAAAACATAACTGTATCATCAGAAGATGCATTGTTTATAAGTTGTGATAGTTTTCCGTAAATTTGTTCGGGTGTATTATCATCATCGATATATGCCATATTCAATTCTAAGTTTGAATAATCATAATCACAGTAGTTCGTGAGTGTTTCTTGCATCAGAAAAGCATCACTGTGACAATAATAAATATCATCATATTGTTTATATTCTTCACAACTAAGAAGTAATCCATATCGTTTCATAATTTATCATCCTTGATGTTGGCGTGATTTAAAGTGGTTGTTGTGACTTCTGTAATTCCAACTCCACTTTTTCTTTCGTTTCTGTAATTTCATCAATAGCTGCTTGAGTAGCCTCGTTTGGATTTCCTCCAGCGGACTTCAAAGCACTATGGTAAATGAAATTCATTTTTTCCCACTTTAACAGGTCATTCAATACTTTGTAGCTTTTGATATTTAACAGAATATCCTGCAAGGATAATGTGTGTGCTTTCCATCTGGTGGTATATCCAAATTCCAGATAAGAGGAAAGGATAGGATTGAATTGAATAGATACTGTTTCTTCTTTCAATAGCTTATCCTCCCCACGTTCGCCACTGATCTGTAGGATGCCGGAATTACAAAGCACCATAAGCACGCCAATGAGGTCACCGACTGTTTTCAGACGGAGCCCGGCAGTGTCACTGCCGTTCAGTGCGTTGTAACTAACACCGAGAGCAGCTGCGATCTTCTCTAATTGAGGAGGTTGTGGCTGCATTTTGTTTGTTTCATATTTTCGGATGGAAACAGGATGGATACCAGTTAATTCAGCTAATTTATCCTGTGTGATACCGATTTGTTTTCTGCAATACTTAATTTTTTGGCCTATGGTCATTTTCATCACCTTTCCTGTATCGAGATGACTACATTATATCATGATTAAAAAATTTTTTCTATAAGCATTTTAAAACGCTTGACAATAGCGATATCGCTACATATAATGAAGATATAAAAAGTAGCGATAAGGCTACAATGAGAAAAGGAGGAAAGAAATATGGCAGAAGAAAACAAAATTTATATTACTGCAAGTGAACTCGCTGAGATGTTGGGCGTTTCTGTTGGACATGCTTATAAGATTATTCGAAAGCTGAATCAGGAACTGGCTGAACAGGGATTCCTGGTCATTGCAGGCAAAGTTCCCAGACGTTATTTAGAAAAACGCTGGTATGGCTATAGTACGTAAGAAAGGAGAGGTAAGACATGAAGGCTGAAAAGGATCCTAAAACAGGAAAATGGTTAATCCAGTATCGATTTACGGATTGGCAGGGAAAGCGCCGGAAATCAACAAAACGGGGATTTGCTACCAAAAGAGAAGCGGAGGAATGGCTGAGGACTTTTCTTGTCACACAAAAAGCCGATTTCGATATGAAATTTGAGGAGTTTCTGAAGATGTATTACGCAGACATGGAAACACGTCTGCGTGAGCATACCATGAGAACGAAAAAATATATTATCGATTTGAAAATTCTTCCGTACTTTGGGAAGAAACGTGTGAATGATATTACCGCTGCGGATATCAGACGATGGCAGAACGAACTGATTAAAAAAGGTTACTCGCCTACCTATCTGAAAACAATCAATAACCAACTGAGTGCAATATTTAATTATGCGGTCAAGTATTATGACCTGAAAGGCAATCCCTGTACAAAAGCCGGAAGTATCGGAAAAAGCAGGGCAGAGGAAATGAGTTTTTGGACGATAGACGAATTCAGACAGTTTGTAGATTGCATCATGGATAAGAGGCAGTCATATATGTCCTTTATGATACTGTACTGGACAGGGATGCGTTTGGGAGAACTGCTTGCTCTGACATCGGCAGATTTCAATTTTGAAAAGAAAACACTTCGGATAAACAAGTCATATCAGAGGCTGGAAGGTAAAAATGTAATTACAGACCCGAAAACACCAAAGAGTAACAGAACCATTCTAATGTAAATAAGGTATGCATAAGTCCTGCATAGCTGTCAATATCCGGGATAGCCAGTGCATGCGGAGAGACATCAAAAATATCAGCCAGTGCATTCAGATAGTTTTCTTTTGGACTGCGGGCACCTCAGCAGAGAACGAAGGATTGGCTTTACAAATCATAGAATCCAGAGAAGACGTACAGCTTTTGAAGGAAAGTAAAGAACAGGCGCTTAGAGATAAAAAAGCCGCAGAAAAGCGTGCAGAAACAGCAGAAAAACAATTAAAAAGCCTGGAAGAACGCAGGGAATAGTTACAGCCGATTATGGATAATGTGAGTAAGGAAATAAAAGAATATGGAACAGTTAAAATGTTGTTACCGGAAGCAGGCACGTTGGAACGGGCAGCAACCTACCGGGACAAAAAAATCAAACCGCTGTTTCTTCAGATAAAAAATAAGGTTGGGGCAATGGCTGCACAGTTTAAAGAACTTACAAAAGAGGTGGAAAATTGGAAGAGCAAATATCAAAAGCTGAAACAAAAATATAACGGTATTCAGAAGGAGTTGGATGATATGCGTAAAGAAAATCATAAATTATCAGAAGAAAAGAATATAATGCAAGGCGTTTCTGATAGGTATGATCGTGTTGTGTGTGTTCTGGGAATAGAGACGGTAGATGCGGCAGTACAGCAGGATATTTGCAACGAGAAAGCTCTGGAAGAAAAGTAGCGGATGGAACAAATGCCGAAGGGAAGTATTCATGAAAGATTAGCCTGGGGAATAAAAAAGAGTGAGATGGAGAATCAGCAGCGTAAGAAAAATAAATTAAAAAATAGAGAAATGGAGAGATAAAATCATGGAAAAACACATTTATGATGAAAAGAACGGATTAAGCTATATTCTGTGTGGAGATTATTATTTGCCGAATCTGGTATTGAATGAAGAAGAACCGACATATGGAAAATATGGAATGTTACGGAAACAGTTTTTGAAAGAACATAGACCAATACGGTATTAAAACTTGTTATTATCTGGCAAGTTGACAGCACATTTGAATCAGATTGACCAGGAAGCAACAGAGCAGGTAGAAGTGTTAATGAAACAGATGGCAGAAAAACAGGGCGTGAACGAAAACTTAAAGAGGCAGGATCAGATGAAATGGGTTGGTTTAATGAATGGCATCAAAGTCTGTGCAGAAGAAATTGTGTTGAAAGAGAGGGTATATATGTGAGTAGAAAGGGTGATCGAAAGGCTGCTTTTTACAAAGATGAAAATAAAAATTGCTGAAAAGGCATGAGTGTTGTAGTGTAAAACTCTTTTGACATTGTGTTTTCCGTTAAGTAAAATATCTTTGATAGACAGATAATGAAAAAATGATTATTCTTGGCTCAGATCAAGAGAACAAATTACTTGCGAAGGGAGGAAATTATATGGAGCTGAGTATACAGATAAAAAAATACCGAACAGAGCTTCATCTATCACAGGAGGAATTGGCAGAAAAGGTATATGTAACAAAGACAGACAATTTCTAATTGGGAAAACGAAAAGAGTTATCCTGATATTCATAGCTTGTTACTTCTTAGTTCATTGTTTAATGTATCTCTCGATCAATTAATTAAAGGAGATATAGAGAAAATGAAAGAAATTATTAGCGAGCAAGAAATTAAAAAGTTTAATTATTATGGTTCCATCTATACAGTTCATTTGGCCGTGTTGATTATATCGGCAGTACCTTTGTTTATGTGGCTCGGAAGGTATGCGTATATTCCGTTTGGGATTTTATTTATTATTACAAAGTACTGGGCGTTAAAGGTTGAAAAACTAAAAAAGAAAAATGATATACAAACCTATAAGGAAATTGTTGCATTTACGGAGGAAAAAAAATTGGATGAACTTCATAAGGCAGTTGAAGTGGGAAAACGTCCTTATCAAAATATATTAAAGGTTATTATCAGTGCGGGTGTTACAGCGATGATTTGCTTCTTAATTGGAGTACTGATGCACTTATTCTTGAATTAATTAAATTTAAGGATATTTTTATTTGTAGAACTATAAAATAGAGCATTTTTCTCGCAGATTTTAACCGGTAGTTAAGAAATCGAAGCCATAATTAAACGAAGGCTCAATTGTAAACACATATTAGAAATACTATAATGAGAATATAAACAGGAGGTAGGAACAATGCAAATTGGTGAGAAGATAAAAAACTATCGGAGAACTGCGGGATTAACACAAGAACAGGTGGCGGATTATTTGGACGTTTCTACTCCTGCGGTAAATAAATGGGAAAAAGGAAACACATATCCAGATATATCATTACTTCCGGCAATTGCTCGATTATTAAAAATTGATATGAATGAACTATTTTCATTTCGTGAAGAATTGACAGAAAAAGAGATTGGACAATTTGTGAATGAGCTTTCGGAAGTTTCATTGGATAGCTTTATAAAGGCTTTTGAGATGGGAAAAAATAAAATAAAGGAATATCCTCATTGTGATTCGTTGATTTATTCAATTGCTACTGTTCTAAATGCGGCGCTAACTTTATCCGATGTCGATGATGAGAAAAAGTTGGAATGCAATAATGTGATTGTTGAATGGCTGGAACGAACTGCTGAAAGTCCGAATGAAAAGGTAAGGATTTCCAGTATTTTTATGCTTGCGGCCAAATATATACAAATGGAAAAATATAAAGAAGCAAATATCTTTTTGGGTAAAATTCCAGATACTGTGATAGATGGCACAATTATGAAAACGAATGTATTAGCACACCAGGAAGGGACAGATATTGCAGCGTTCTTTTTAGAGGGAAAACTGATGCAGACAGTTACGAATATACAAAACTATCTGTATAAGTTGATAGAAATGGAAGAAGAAACCGGAAATCATTGTAAAGCAGAGGAGATTGCCGAAATCACAGAACATATGGTATCGTTATTTGGTCTGTGGGATTACGGTAAAGTAGTACCATATCTATTGATTGCCGTGTATCGAAAGGATGTAGAAAAATGTATTCAGTTGATAAAAGAAGTGCTGATGGAGTCACAGAAGCCATGGAAGATGGTGGAATCACCTTTATATTACAGATATGCGGATACAGTACAGGGAAAGTCTTCTTCAGGCGTTGGAAATAATTTTGTTCGTGCATTAGCTACAGAAATTGAAAATAAAGAAGAGTATGAATTTTTGAAAGAAAATAAAGAATTGGAGGCGATTTTTTCTCAATATTTAAAATAGATTGCGATAAAAATATATAGAAATGATAAAATAAAAGCTGTAAAAATCTACGTTGAATTTTACAGCTTTTTGTGTATAATAGAAGTAGCAGAAACAATTTGAAATCAAAGGAAGGAGCAGAAAGAATATGGCAAATATTTTACCAGTATCTGATTTGAGAAATTATAATGAAGTCCTGAAGAACTGTCATAAAGGAGAACCAGTATATCTGACTAAGAATGGCAGAGGACGTTTCGTTGTCATGGATATTGAAGATTATGAACGTGACCGGGCAGAGAAAAAGCTTCTGATGAAGCTGCAGGAAGCTGAAGAAGCAGTGAAAGACGGAGAAGGCTGGCTGGATTTGGATGAATTAAAAGCACTTGTGGGGGAATAAGATGTTAAAACTGCGGATCAATCCGATTGTTGCAAAGGATTTGAAAGATATCCGGGATTATATTGCCGAAGACAACGAGGAATATGCTGCGAAGACGATAAAAGAGATTTATGATAAATTTGAAAATCTTCAGATATTTCCTGGAATGGGGTCGGATCTCTCCAAACGGGTCAGCTTTCGGACAGATTATAAATATGCGATATGGGAAGATTATGTGATTATCTATAAGGTCGGTAACGAATATGTAGAGATTTATCGTGTAGTTAACCGATATCAGGATATTACAAGGATTTTTGAATAAGATTTTCCGTGCTTAAAAAGTTGGTGCAAGAGGACGCATAATTATGGATAAAATAATAAATTGGATTAGTGAAAATAAGGAATGGTTTTTTAGTGGTATAGGAGTAACTGCCGTAACATTGATACTTGCAGCAATAAAAAAAGTGTTTTGTAAGAAAAAGCAAGAAAAAAATCAAACAAGAATAGAGCAAGTTAATTATGGTACAAAAAGCACGCAAATAGGAATTCAAAATAACTATTATACGAAAGAGGAAAACGATGAGTGATGAGACAAAAGTAATACAGAAATCAGCACTGGGATCCGATACAACACAGATTGGGGAACAAAATAATTATTATGGTATGACAGCAGAAGAAGCGAGTAATTTAGCTATAAAATTGTTTATGGATAATTTTCCTAGACTGCAAGAAGAAGCCAAGAAGATTGCTAAAGAGCGAGCAGAAGAATTGTGTAAAAATATAGTAGATAAACTAAAAAAACAAGGGAAAACAAATTTCTCTGAATTTTCAGATCCTGATATTCAATATATTTTAAATAAGTCACATCAGGAATATGCACGATTTGGAACTCAAACATTACATGATTTGTTAAGTGATCTTATTGTTAACAGAATAAATTATGATAATGACTACTATATGAAAATCCTTTTAGATGAAGCTGTAGAAATTGTAAAATCACTATCAGAAGTTCATTTAAATTATCTTTCGCTAATATTTTTATGTAAAGAAACAAGGATGAATTCTATTAATTCTATTGATTTACTTAAAGAACATTGTGAATATATTTGCTCAAAAATGCCAATTACAAATGGGATAGAGAGCAGTGTCCCCTTTTTATATATGCTTAGATTATTAACTATTTCTTTAGGAAATGCAGACGAGGTGTATGCGAAAAGATACAATTTGGATATAGGCAAGGTTAAAGAAATACTACCATTAGCAATGAATAGTATTCCAGGGGATTATAGTTTAACCCCAGTAGGAATTATAATTGCAATTATAAATATACATAATAAAACAAATCTAAATTTAGACTTTAAAATGTGGATAAAATCTGTTTAAAGAAATATTGAAAAATTGTCTTAGGAAAATGATAACATATATTTGATAACAAAATGATAACACCGTTCAGTACAGCCTATGGATTTAGGACAGTAGGACACATATAAAACCAAACAGAACCATAATACCAATACTAAAAAGTATAGTGTCAAGATTTTATTTGCGAGTTTGAATAATTAAAATTCTATATGGGTTATTTTAGATGACAGGCAGTCTATGAGATTGCCTGTTGTTTTTCTATTAGGCTGTATTTTAAGGAAATAGACATTGAAATTCGTTATCAACGTAAAATTTTAACTGTGGATTTATTTATGAGATGGTGTGTGATATGCTTGTAGCACAAGTGTAGAGCATATTTGAAAAATAGAATGGGCGGGGTGAAGAGAAAATATGAAGAATATGAAAATAGATGCCAATGGAACAGAAATCAGAGTGATGGGCGATGTTGTTAATGAAGACGCTTACATTTCACTCACTGATATTGCAAAATATAAAAATCCAGACAATGCTTTTATCGTGGTAGCAAACTGGATGCGCAATCATTCTACGATTTCATTTTTGGGCTTGTGGGAACAAATTCACAATCCCAATTTTAAACCTATCGAATTCGATAGGTTTAAAGCAGAATCTGGTGATAATGCTTTTACGCTGACACCGCAGCAATGGATAAAAGCAACAGATGCAATCGGTATCGTATCAAAATCGGGACGGTATGGCGGCACTTATGCCCATACAGATATAGCTTTCGAGTTTGCTTCATGGATTTCACCGGAGTTTAAGCTTTATATTATCAAAGATTATCAGCGGTTAAAGAAAGATGAAGCAGATCGGTTAGTGATTGGATGGGATGTAAAGAGAGAACTTTCAAAAATAAACTATCGTATCCACACAGATGCAGTAAAAGAATTTTTGATAACGCCCACATTATCTCCGCAGTAAATGGCATATACATATGCTTCAGAAGCAGATATTTTAAATATGGCTTTGTTTGGAAAAACGGCAGCACAATGGAGAAGTGAAAAAGGAATAAAGGGGAAAACTCCTAATATCAGAGATTTTGCTTTAGCAGAAGAATTGGTTGTGCTTATCAATCTGGAAGATACAAATGCAGATTTGATAAGACAGGAAGTGTCTAAAATTGAAAGACTGAAAATATTAAGAGAAAAAGCGTACAGGCAATTAGAGCTTTTGAGAAAGAACCAGGATACGATTGCGGCATTAAAGAAAAATCTTATTGAAGATACAGAAACAAATGGTTGATTTCCTAAGCAAAACCGCTTATAATCTGAATCGGAATATATTGCTATTATCCACAGCTACGGAGCGGGTGTTATCAATACCGATAACAAATTGATAATATTAGCCTGTATAGGCAGGATAATATGGATAAATTAAATAATTGAAAGAAAAGCGAACATGGCAATAAATAATCTCTAAACAAAATTGATTAGTAATTGCCGAGTTTGAATAACGGATTAAAATGCCGAAATCCTGTATTTATGCGGGCTTCCGGCATTTGTTTTATCAAATGGCTCCAGTTTGGCTCTATTTGTGGGCGGGATAAGGGTTGCGAAAGCACTGATGGAGAAATAAAGGCATAATGGTAAGGAAAAAGTGATATATGCATCTTGGAAGCACAGCAATACTGAAAATTATAAGTTCAGCTGGAACAAAAAGTATGTTATGTACTGGAGAATTCCGGGGATCTGTGGGGAGTAATTGCGGGAAAAAAGGGAAAAGCGTATAATGCAAGAAAATAATGTTTTCACAGTGTAAAATAGAGGAGAGAACTATCATGCAGAAAATACTGATTGTAGAAGATGACACAAATATCAATAATCTGCTTCAGGAAGCATTATCCAAAGCAGGCTATTCCTGTGAGCAGGCGTTTTCCGGAACTGAGGCAAAGCTGCTTTTGAATATGCAGGAGCATAGCTATGCACTGGTGTTGCTGGATTTGATGTTGCCGGGAATTACAGGAGAAGTAGTTCTGGAGGAAATACGGAAAAAGGGAAATCTTCCGGTTATTGTTTTGACTGCGAAAGATAGCTTGGATGAAAAGGTAAAGGTTTTAACTAGTGGGGCTGATGATTATATAACGAAACCTTTTGAAATCAGAGAGGTACTGGCAAGAATTCAGGTACAGCTTCGTCATACAGAAGAAAAGGAAATAAAAGAATCTATCCTTTCGTTCAGAGAGATGGTATTGAACAAAGCTACTTTTCAGGTCAGCATTGGTGGAAAAATACTTCCTAAGATAACAAGACAGGAGTTTGCGATTTTAGAATTACTGCTCAGAAATCCGAAGCAGGTTTTCAGTAAAGAGGACATTTTTGAATATGCGTGGGACGAACCATATATGGGTGAAACAAAAACTCTGGATGTACATATAAGCAATATTCGTAAAAAGATAAAAACAGTTACATCTGAGGAATATATTGAAACAGTCTGGGGAATCGGTTATCGTCTTCATCTATAATCTTTACTCTTTTTTTACTATTTATTTGCGTTTGATTAGGATTATTCCTTTATGATAAATGCAGATAAGAAAAAGGAGATGAAAAACTTGAGCGAAATGTTATTGGAAACAAGAAATTTGACTAAGCAATATGGACACCATAAAGCTGTGGACAGTGTCAATATGCATATTAAAAAAGGTGCTATTTATGGTTTTATCGGTCGGAATGGAGCTGGGAAGACAACTTGTCTGAAGATGATCAGTGGACTTTCCAAGCCAACTTGTGGAGAAATCGAGATGTTCGGATACAAGGGAAAGGATTTGCAAAAAGTTCGATCACGGATAGGATGTCTGATTGAGGCACCGGGACTTTATGGAGATATGACTGCATATGAAAATCTGAATATCAAATGCAAGCTGTTTGGAATAAAGAAAAAAAGTTATATTGAAGAAATATTGAGAATTATCGGTCTGGAGAATGTGGGAAAGAAAAAAACAAAACATTTTTCACTTGGAATGAAACAGCGTTTGGGAATTGGTCTTGCTTTGGTTGGAGAACCAGATTTATTAGTTCTTGATGAGCCAATCAATGGATTGGATCCACAGGGTATTGCAGAGATCCGGGATACGATTCAGAGACTTCAGAAAGAGAAGAATATGACAATATGTATTTCCAGTCATATTCTGGAGGAATTATCTAAGATTGCTACAGATTATGGAATTATTCATAATGGAAGTCTCCTACAGGAAATTACAAGAGAAGAATTAATGAGGAGATGCAGTGAACGTATGGAGTTGACATTGGATCATCCGAAACTGGCGATTCCTGTGCTGGATTCTATGGGATTTACCAACTTTCAAGTAACAGATAAAGAACATATTCATATTTTTGAACGATTGAATGAAAGTGCAGCGTTGAATATGGAACTTGCAAAGTCAGGAATTCCGGTAAAAGGGATTTCCATAACCAGTGAAGAACTGGAAACTTATTTTCTGAATCTGACGGGAGGTGTGGATCATGCTTAATATAATAAAAATGGATTTATACCGGATGTTTAAAACCAAAAGTATGTATGTAATCTGGATCGTACTGGCAGCAATATTATTGATTACAACATCTTTATGCAAGACAGATTATGAGCTTTTGACTGAAAAGGATGCCATGAAACAGGAGCAGGTTACTGAACCTACTGTGGATAATATTAATGTGGGAATGATGGTAACGCTGCCTACGGAGCCGGGAGAAAAGGTTACGGTATTTGACATCTTCTTTGCAAACTCACAGGGGAAATTTTATGCACTGTTTCTGGTGATTTTTGCTGTTCTGTTTTCAACAGCGGATATCAGCAGCGGCTATATTAAAAATATTGGAGGTCAGGTTGGAAATAGGGGATCTTTGATTTTTTCCAGGTCAATTGCATTGTCTGTCTTTTCGGTACTGACAATGACCGGGGCATTCTTATTTCAGGCAGCGGCGAACTGTATTGTTTTCGGGGAATTGGAATGGGGAAATACAAAGGCGATTTTATCTTATTTTGTGGCGGAGCTGGCTCTTCATTATGCACTTGTGCTGATTTGTATGGCGATTGCAATTATTTTGAAAAATAATGTAATCAGCATGGTCATTGCTGTCTGTCTTACTATGAATGTAATGACCATTGTGTATGGAGTGGTCAACAGTGCTATTCAAAAAATAGGAATTCAGAATTTCCAGATTTATAAGTATACGATAACTGGAAAATTATCACTGCTTCCTATGAATCCAAGTGGAAATGAGTGCTTGGCAGCATTCGGTGTAGCAATGGTGTTCATTGTTATAATGATATCTGTTAGTAGCGTTGTTTTTCAAAAGAGGGATATTTAACGGATGTATATCGTAATTGGGATATTAGCAGGAATTATTATTTTACAATTTATTATTATGTGGAAATACCAGCGGCAGGTGAAAGACATCTGCCGCCAATTGGCGTTTTTGATGAAACATGACAGTAACATGTTGATTAACCATGAATTTGATATGGGAGGAATAAGAACGCTTTCAGACAGGTTGAATGAACTTCTGGAACTGCGGAGAAAAGAGAAGCAGCAGTATCAAGAGAAAGAAACTCTGATTGCGGATACTTATACAAATCTTTCTCATGATATTCGAACCCCATTGACATCTTTGGATGGATATTTCCAGCTTATGGAAGAATGTGAAAATGTGGAGGATCAGAAACGTTATCTAGGCATTATCCACGAAAGAATTCATAGTCTGAATGAAATGCTGGAAGAACTTTTTACATTTACAAAGTTAAAAAACGAATCTTATAATTTGGAATTGACGCCTTGCTGTATTAACCGGATAATGAAAGAAACTGTTTTTTCATACTATGATGACTGGGTAAGAATGGAAATTCAGCCTGATATTCAGATTACGGAAGAACAGTTGTATATACATGGAAACAGGCAAGGGCTTCGCCGTGTTATCCAAAATGTAATAAAAAATGGGCTGGATCATGGAGAAAAGAAGATTAGCATTGTGTTGGAACGTGATCAAAATCAGGCGGTGCTTAGAATCAGCAATCAGGTTACACATCCAGAACAGATTAATATAGATCAGGTATTTGAGCGATTTTATAAAGCAGATGTTGCCAGAAGTAAAACATCTACTGGATTGGGACTATCTATTACAAGGGAGTTGGTAAGTCGGATGAATGGAGAGATTGAAGCAAAGATAGAGAAAGAAGAGTTTATTGTTGAAATGAGATTTCCGATTGTAACCGATGCTAAATAGTATTTTGCGACGTAGAGGGATAATCAATAATTTTTATTTATCCTTTCAGAAGCATTAGTTCTTATGATAGGATACTATCTAAGGAAAGTACCCATGGGATGTTTGCTCATAGGGACTTGTTTTTATCGGTTGTTTGCAGGGGAAATGTATCCATATGCGAGAAATAGCTATTGGAAAAGGCGGTTGATGCGATTGCACGCTGATTGCACAACAGTTTGATTTTTGATGGTTTAATTGTTTCCTATATTGCTTTAAATTGCCCTAAAATAGGGGATTTTACGGCATATGATAGAGTCTCGAAATGGAGTTTGAAAAATATTTTTTTCTCTTGTTTATATTCCAGATTCACCTGCAAATTTCGTGAAATCAGTTATTCTCATAAAATAAAATTAGAGTAAATATGAAGAACAGTTTGTTTTGATTGAAGTGATTTTCGTCAAGGCAGACTGTTTTTTTGTTGCCTGCATTTAGAAAACAGATACCACAGAAAGGTTCTTTATTTTCGATGAGCTAAACTCCATGACACAGTAACTACACTGATGGAGAATTAAAAAACAAGAAAATTTGATAAATTTCGGAAAATGATGTCCGATTTTGCATTTGCCAGTACAGAGTATATGAAGAGATAAATATTCAAAACACAGGAGGTACTGATTATGCAGAACAAATTATTTTTAAAGGCGGCCGATATATGTGAACTTCTGGAAGTAAAACAGACATCGGCTTATGAGATTATCGGAAATCTGAACAAGGAACTGGAAGAACAGGGCTACCTGACGCTTAGGGGAAAAGTTCCGACAAAGTATTTTGTGAAGCGTTTCTACGGAGTAGAAGATACTTGTGAGATTCCACAGGAAGAGGGAAAGGAATGGTTTCATGCGTAAGAGAAAAATGTATTTATCAGTGGAAGACATTGCAGAACTCTTTGGATTATCAGTTTCGTTTGCTTACCGGGTGGTGGGGTAAGGATATTCCGGACGGGTAAGAACTTTGTGCCACTGGGCACAAAGTAGGAGGAAGAATTATGTTGAGATTTATGATAAAACTGCCATTTCGAATTATTGCAGCTCCTGTTTGGCTGGTACTTGCAGCGGTGAATATTGTGCTGGTGTTCCTGGTTGGATTATCTGCTGGATTCTGCTATCTGATAGCTGGAATCTCTGTTGTGACAGAAGTCTTGAGTATTGGGTTTGGAATCAGCACGGACTGGACAATGAAATCAGCGATTCTTACGACAGTAGTGTTTGTTCTACTCCAACATATCGGTATGGGTATATCTGCAGTCGATGAAGTCAAATATTCGAGAAATCATTCGTTATATTGATGATACAACACTTGAAAAATCAAATGACGAAAAGAAAGCTAAACAGGAATCTACGAGTACCATACCAGAGAAAGTGCAGGAATTTGTGAATCTGACAATTACAGAGCATATGGGGAAAGCATATTTAGAACGGAAGTTGAATCAGGATAAAGAGCCAGTAAGTGAGATTGATAAGAAATACCAGAAATTACTGGAAACGTTATCCCAAGAACAGGAAGAAGTGATTACGGAATACTGTAATGCAATTTTTAGCAGTGGAGCAGAAACAGAAGAATTTTTCTATCGACTGGGATTAAAAGATGGACTGAATCTGAAAAATACGGTAAAATCTGTATTAGAAATGATATCATGAAATCGGAAGTTGGAGGATACACGCATGAAAATTGTAATCATTAATGGAAGTGCCAGAAAAGGAAACACGCTGACAGCAATCAATGCATTTATAAAAGGAGCATCAGAAAAAAATGAAATTGAAATCATTGAACCTGACAAACTCAACATTGCACCATGCAAGGGGTGTGGTGTCTGTCAATGCTTTAAGGGATGCGTCGATAAGGATGATACAAATCCTACAATTGATAAAATTGCTGCCGCAGATATGATTCTTTTTGCTACACCAGTTTATTGGTGGGGAATGTCAGCACAATTGAAACTTATCATTGATAAGTGCTACTGCCGTGGATTGCAGTTAAAAAATAAAAAAGTTGGCACGATTGTTGTAGGCGGTTCTCCCGTAGACAGTATCCAGTATGAGCTGATTGATAAGCAGTTTGACTGTATGGCAAAATATCTTTCATGGGATATGCTTTTCAAAAAATCATATTACGCAACAGCCAGAGATGAACTTGAAAAAAACAAGGATTCCATGAACGAACTTGAGGGGATCGGAAAAAATTTATAAAGCACGTTTCAAATTCCTGTTTGCATATTTCATTAAAAGGCACATATTAAAATTAACACAAAAGGAGATGTTAGAATGAAAGCTCATGAATATTGGTCTGTCGGAGCATTGATAACGATGCTAGGAACTTTTTATAGCGGATATAAAGGTTCAAAATCAAGCCATAAATATTTTGCGGCAAGTTCTTTGCTTTGTATGATTATGGCTATTTATACAGGTCATAAGATGATATCTAAAAACAAGAAAACAAAGAAAGAACCAATATCATTAGGAAATGAAGAATAATACAACCAACCTTGTGCCCACTGGGCACGAAGTTGGCACAGTCACTACGGTGTCAGGAGAAATCCTGACATCTTTTTTTATGTCTTTTTACACCTCAAAAAAATAATTTATAAAAATTTCTAAAATTATGTCCGGTTTTGTCGCTCCCAATACAGAGTATATGGAAGGTAAATTGAAAATCCTCTGATTTCCAAAAATCACAAACGTAAAAGAGGTTCAGACAGTTCTTCCGATTGCACCTTGACAATTGAAGGCGCTGATACATCTTGAGAAACATGCTTACCGGAGTTAATCCGGCTCGTGCAGGCGAAGACTCCTACGGGAAGAGCGAAGCAATAATGATACCACCGAAAGGTACAGGACCTCTGATGAAACAGAGACTGTGGCTGTATTTTTACAGCCGGGTTATCTGA
This sequence comes from Coprococcus intestinalis, assembly GCF_023656595.1. Lineage (NCBI taxonomy): Bacteria > Bacillati > Bacillota > Clostridia > Lachnospirales > Lachnospiraceae > Coprococcus > Coprococcus intestinalis. The sequence goes on from NZ_JAMOKJ010000021.1 coordinate 17,154, forward strand.
AATGATAACGATCAGATGTATATGTACAGACAAAGCCCAAATGCGAATACTTAGATTTTCTTATTTATATTACAGGAGAAATCCTGTAGCAAGTGGGGAATGGTTCGACTCCATTCCTCATTTTTTCGTGCAGAAAATGCACAGATTATTATCCTGTTTGAAATACCAGGGAAAGGTGTTGCAGGAAGAAAGGGAGGACAAAAAGAATGAATACGATTGTTTTAATGGGTAGACTTGCCAGAGATCCAGAAACTAAGCTGGCATCTACTCAAAAGGGACAAACCAAAGTATCTAGGTTTCCACTGGTAGTAAAAAGAAATTGCGGTTAGACAGTATAAAAAATACAAAATGGCGGCTGGTGTTGTATGCTCTAAAAGACTTCTTAATCAAGCGGTTGGGAAGTCTCTTAGAACACACAACCTAAAACCGAAGAAAGGAGCGCAAGTTATGAGAAAAAATGAGAAAATCACAGCTCTGTACGAACGACTGAGCCGTGATGACTTTGGCAAAGATGATGACCAACAGCGTGAGAGCAATTCCATATCCAATCAAAAGGCAATGTTGGAGGAGTTCGCCGCACGGCAGGGCTTTACAAACATTGTCCATTTCACGGACGATGGCATTAGTGGTACTTGCTTTGACCGTCCCGGATTTTTAGCAATGATGAAAGAAGTGGAAGCCGGGAATGTGGAGTATTTGTGCATCAAGGACATGAGCCGCATGGGTCGTGACTATCTGAAAGTCGGTCAGATTATGGAAATCCTGCGTCAGCGTGGCGTTCGCCTTATCGCCATCAATGACGGCGTGGACAGTGCCAGAGGGGACGATGATTTTACCCCTTTCCGCAACATTATGAACGAGTATTACGCCAGAGACACCAGCCGTAAAATCCGTTCCACTTTCCAGTCCAAAGGCAAGTCCGGCAAGCACCTCACAGGCACGGTCATTTACGGCTATCTCTGGAACGAAGCCAGAGACCAATGGTTGGTTGACCCCGAAGCCGCTGATGTGGTCAAGCGCATCTTTGCCATGACGATTGACGGCTACGGTCCGTATCAGATCGCCAGCAAACTGAAATCGGAAAAGGTGCTTATTCCGTCTGCTTACCTTGCCCAACACGGCGAGGGCGTGAACAAAAACAAGACTTTCAAAGATATGTACGGCTGGGGTTCTTCCACCATCTGCAACATTCTTGAAAAGCGTGAATATCTGGGACACACCATCAACTTCAAGACTCGAAAGCACTTCAAGGACAAGAAAAGCCATTATGTCCCGGAGGACGAATGGACGATTTTCGAGAATACCCATGAAGCTATCATTGACCAGCAGACCTTTGACCTTGTGCAGAAAATCCGTGGGAATGTCAGACGCTACCCGGACGGCTGGGGCGAAGCAGCTCCCCTCACAGGCTTGCTTTATTGTGCCGATTGCGGCGGCAAGATGTATGTCCACCGCACCAACAACGGCAAGCGCATTTCTCAATATACCTGTTCCCAATACAGCAAAGTCCCAGTTGGAAAGCTCTGCACGACACAGCACCGTATCAATGAAGATGTGGTACTGTCCCTTGTTTCCGAAATGCTCAAAGCTATTGCCGAGTATGCGAAGCATGACAGAGCCGAGTTTGTCCGAGTGGTGCAGGAAGCGCAGTCCAGCCAGCAGACGGCAGAGGTCAAGAAACAGCGGACACGCCTTGCCACCGCAAAGCAGAGAGTTTCCGAGCTGGAAGTCCTGCTCTGCAAAATCTATGAGGACAACATTTTAGGAAAGCTGTCTGACAGCAGATATGCCACTCTGGACGCTCAATATGAAAAGGAGCAGACCGAGCTTACCGCTGAAATCTCTGTTCTGGAAAAGGCTATCAAGAGCTACGAGAAGCACGAAAAGGACGCTGACCGTTTTATCGCTCTGATTGACAAGTATGAGAACTTCGACAAGCTGACGATTGCCATGCTCAATGAGTTTATTGAGAAAATCCTTGTGCATGAGCGTGACCGCAAGGGCAGTATTCAGACCACACAGGAGGTCGAGATTTACTTCAATTTCGTGGGTCGTTTCGTTCCCCCTGCGTTTGGCGAAGTGGAGCTTACCCCGGAGGAATTAGAGGAAATCCGCAAGCGTGAGGAACGCAAGGACAGGCTCCACCAGAACTACTTGAAGCGGAAAGCCAATGGTAAACAGAAAGAGTATGAGGAGCGCACGAAAGCCAAGAAAAAAGCGGAGATTGAAGCCAGAAAACAGGCAATCCGCACCGAGGATATTGCCAGAGGGGTATTTATCCCGGTGAGCAGTTTGCCGCAGCTGGGACCGAGAAAGGGAGCGTGATTTTATGAAAGAGTTGAAACCGAGAATCCATGAGAACGGTATGGACTATGTGTTGGTGGGCGACTACTATGTGCCGGACTTGAAGCTGCCGGAGGAACGCCGACCTATTGGGCATTGGGGACGCTTGCACCAGTCCTATCTGAAATTGCACCGTCCCATGCTTTACAACGAGCTAATTTTGTCCGGCAGGCTCCACACCGTCGTTGCCGATCTGAACGAGCAGGCGGCAGACAGGCTGGACTTGATTATCCGGCAGATGATGAAAGCCGAGGGCGTGACCGAAGCCATGAAAGCGGAAAATCAGATGTTATGGGTGCAGTCAATGAACTCCATCCGCTGCCGGGCAGAGGAAATCATCAAGACGGAACTAATCTACTGTTGAGAGAGGTAAAGCTATGATTTTGGAAGCCATGTATAATGGGGAGTTTTATCCCTGCGAGACAGTTGTACCTACATCACCGGAATACCGAAAGGCAGTCATAGCCTGTGAAAAGCTCATGGAGCAGTTGTCCCAGCGGCTCAGCAAAGAGGACTATGAGCTGGTGCAGGAACTCCGGGCGCAGACAGCAATCGCCCAATGTGAAGAAAGTGAAAGTCACTTCAAGTATGGCTTTTCCGCTGGGCTGATGTTCAGCAGGAAGCCCATGAACAAGTGCAGCAGAAGAAAGAAAAATAGATGAAGAAAGCCGCCTGAGCAGAAAGAAACTGTTCGGGCGGTTTCAGCATTCGCCAGTAGATTTATTCACACTCTTGTGATAAAATTTACTACAATAAAGAGCGTGATAGCACTAATTTTATGGGGGGATGCTTAATGAATAGAATTTTGAAAAAATTTTTACAGCGGGGTGTCGATTTAAGTCCTGTGGGAGTTGAACTCCGTGAGGATAATACAAATTATTTTTGTACCCCAAAAGGGGCATCGGTTTTTGGATGGGCAGGGATAGATGGTATCCACTTCTGTTTCATTCGTGGATTTGGAGAGATGGTTTTCTCTGTCAGCCCCATGAATACTTCTCCTGATTATGTTCATCCAGTAGCTGAAAATTTTACCGACTTTCTGCGGCTTATACTGGCTTGTGGTGATGTGGCGGCAGTGGAACAAGCGTGGATGTGGAACGAAGCACAGTTTGAAGCCTTTCTCAATGAAAACCCTACAACCCAGGAACAACAGCAAACTTTATCGGAAATTTCAGAGAAGATGAATTTGTTGCCTATGGAACAACCGTGGACATATATCAAAAACCTGCAATCTTCCTTTGATTACAGTCAGATTAAATACACAGAAGATTATTACGATAATGATATGACTTCAGAGGCAGAATTGGTTGCCCCTGAATGGAAGGTCTACTTTGATGGAGATTTCTGGGGACATCGAGGTAAAGACCGTGCCGGAAAAGAGATCAAGCTGGATAAACAATTCGATTGGGCTGGATATCATTGGGTAATTCCGGCAGCTTATTCATGTAGCAAAGGACTTGTCGTTGATTTTTGTATGCGAGTTGATTCAGAAAGCATCCGTGACTTCATGAAAAAATGGAATCTGGACTGGGAAAATGACTCATGTGAAAATTTTACCCGTGAGCAACAGATGCAGATGGAATGGGAAAACCCACTTTGTTTTAACTTCAAACCTTGCTTGAAGTTAAACGAGAAAATATTACAGACAACCCATGGCTGCGCTGTGAGCTTTAATCCTTGTCTGCCAGATGGCGTCATCAATGAGTTGGAAGCAAAATGGGCAATCGACCATTATGGGCTGGATAGTACTTATGGCTGGGTCATATGCAGAGACGTATTTCCTTGGGGAACCAAGCATCACCCTGAAATCAATAAACTTTTTCTTACAATGGAGCAGCAACCAGGACAAGTTCCAGGCTCACATTTCAAAGTTCACGCACCCGGAGATTCATTTATGTTTTCCCATCCTGTTAGCGGAATAACCCATACACTGACCGTGCAGGAAATAGAACAGCAGACAGTTCCTCAAAATAGTTTTGGTTCTGATCGCTGGATTTATCCGACACATTATATTGCCATGAGTTATACACTTACCCCTGAACCGATGGAGAACATTTCGGTTTTTGACTGTGATGAAGGCGATAGACCGATAGAAGTTACACCAGACGATCATTCGTTCCGTCCAGTTGGCAGTAGTTCCTGTTTTGTTGTTGGTGTTATTGGTGGTGCAGATGGTCCGACAGCAGTTATATATGGAACAAATTCACAAGAAAAACTTCATGCTGCTTGTTCTGCTCTGCACTTTGAACCGGTTGGTGATGATGTCGAGTGGCGTATCGTGTTCAATGTTACGCAGTTTGACAAAGAAACATTCCCAATTATCTAAAAATACCCTTAGAACTCTAAGGGCGCACTTCTATACTCTCTATCGAGAGTAGTGCGTCCTGCGGAGCTTCATTCTCTGTCAGCAGAAGAAAACTGCTTGCCTGCGAATGTTGCGTCACTTCGTTCCGTCAAGGTGGCTACACCCCCTTGCACCGCTAAAGCGGCTATCCCCTGTGGACTTGCCGTCCGCAAACGGTTTTGACAAACCGTTCGCCGCCAGCAAGTTTGAAAATAGTAAACGATAATTTAACAAAGGAGCGTGAGCGTATGAAAAAGATTATGTTTGGAAACAGTTTAATGCTATTGGGTATTGCTATAATGATACTTGCAGGATTAAAGGTGATATATGTAGGAACACTGTGGGTGTCGTTTCTTTTAATTATCGTGGGTTTTGTTATGGCTACGATTGGTTTTTTCGGTAAGGATAGCAAATAAATTATCTAACTGAATACAACAACCGAATACCGAAAAATAGACCGTTGACTGGTCGCAATGTGCGAAAAGTTGGCGGTCTTTTTTTATACCCATTTTCAAAAAAGGAGGTCAACCAAAATGGCAAAACAGAAAAGCCTTGAACAGCTTCGAGCTGAAAAAGAGCAAGTGGAAAAGCGGCTTGCACAGGAACAGCACAAACTGGAGCGTTTGGAGAACAGAAAGAAATATCTGGAGAAAGGCGAAAGGCAGAAACGTACCCACCGCCTTTGCAATCTGGGCGGCACGATTGAGAGCCTTGCCCCGGAGGTCAAAAATCTCACACGCACCGAAATGACCGAGCTGATGGAACACATCTTCGGTCTGCCGGAGGTACAGAGAGCCGTCCGGCACATGGAGATTACACACATCAACCAAGCAAACAGAGGAAAGGAGCTGAAAGCCAATGGCACTATTCCACTTCACAGTAACCCAAACGAAACGCAGTAAAGGTCAGTCTGCGATTGCTTCTGCCGCCTATCGTTCCGGCGAAAAGCTGTACAGCGAGTATTACGGCGAATACAGCGACTACACCAGAAAGCGTGGTGTTATCTGCTCTGACATTCTCCTGCCGCCCCATGCACCGAAAGAATACGCAGACCGTCAGACCCTATGGAACGCAGTTGAAAAAGCCGAGCGTGGTAAGAACGCCCAGCTTGCATACAGTTTTGAAATTTCCTTGCAGAATGAATTTTCTCTTGAAGAAAACATCGCTCTGGCAAGGGAATTTTTGTTTCGGGAGTTTGTCAGCCGGGGCATGACCGTTGATGTGTCCTTTCACGAAAAGGAGTGTGAGGACGGCGGCACACCCAATCCCCATTTTCACTTTCTCTGCCCTATTCGACCAATGGAGCAGGACGGCACATGGGGCATAAAACAACGGCGAGAATATGTGCTGGACGAGGAGGGCAACCGTATTCGAGACGCAAACGGTAAGTATGTGTTCAATGCCGTTCCCACTACCGACTGGGGCAGTCCCGAAACGCTGGAACATTGGCGTGAAGCATGGGCGGAGATGTGCAACGCCAAGTTTGCGGAGAAAGGTCTGGATGTTCGTATCGACCACCGCAGCTATGAACGGCAGGGCGTGGATTTACTTCCCACCATTCACGAGGGAGCAACCGTCCGAGCAATGGAGAAGAAAGGTATCCGCACCGAAAAGGGCGAGTTCAACCGCTGGATCAAGGCGACCAATGCCGTTATCAAGGACATCAGAAAGAAAATCTCTCTCCTGTTCGACTGGATAACGGAGATAAAAGCTGAGCTTGCCAAGCCGCAGACACCCGACCTTGTTTCTCTGCTGAGCGATTATTACACCCAGCGAAAAGCCGGGGCATATTCGCAAAAAGGCAAAATCAGCAATCTGAAAGAGATGAACGAGACCTACAATTATCTCCGGGCAAACGGCATTTACACCCTTGAAGATTTGGAAAGCAGATTGCAGAGCCACCGCACCACCGTTGACGGCTTAAAGACAACGATGGACAGCCAGAACGCCCGAATGAAAGCAATCCGCAGTCTTAATGATTACTCTGCCACCTACAAGAGCTTAAAGCCTGTCTATGACGGCTTGCAGAAAATCAAGTTTGAGAAATCGAGAGCCAAGTACAAGACGGAACACGCTGATAAGCTGAAAATGTTCTACACCGCCAGACGAAAGCTGACCGAGGAGTTCCCGGACGGCAAGGTGGATATGGGAAAGCTATCCAAAGAGTATGACACGCTGGAACAGGAGCATGAGACCACCTATGCCGAGTTTAAGACCGTCAGAGAGGATTTACAGCGGCTTTGGAAAGTAAAGTCAAACATTGATACTGCCGTCCGATTTAATCAGCGTACAGCGGAACAAAAGCTCCAAAATCAACCCCAAATACGACACAAAAAGGAGGATATGACACGATGAATTACACGCAGGCACAGATTGACCGGGCAAATGCCGTCAGTCTGGAAGATTTTCTCCACACACAGGGAGAAACACTTATCAAAAGCGGGCGGGAGTACTGCTGGAAAGAGCATGACAGTTTGACCGTCCGGGGAAACAAATGGTTTCGCCACAGTCAGAGCAAAGGCGGCTATCCCATTGATTTCGTCATGGAGTTTTACGGAAAGTCTTTTCCCGAAGCTGTCCAACTGCTGACAGGTGAAAGCGGCGAGGGACAGACCGAAGCCACCACAGCACCGCCCGCAGAGTTCCACTTGCCCCTACACAACCGCACAGTCGACAGAGCAATTCAATATCTTTGTGAAAGCCGAGGTCTCAACAAATCGCTTGTTGAGACTTTTCTTCTTTCCGGGGATATTTACGAGGACAGCAAACGGCACAATGTTGTGTTTGTCGGCAGAGACCGAAGCGGCACACCGAGATATGCTCATGTGCGAGGAACGCAGGAAAGTTTCAGGCAGGACATTGCCGGCTCTGATAAATCTTATCCGTTCCGCTATGAGGGAAACGGCAGTCAGCTCTTTGTCTTTGAAGCACCCATAGACCTTTTATCCTTTATCTGCCTTTATCCGCAGGACTGGCAGACGAGAAGCTACCTTGCCCTGGGCGGTGTGTCTGGCAAGGCTCTTGACCGTTTTCTCTCTGAACGCAAGGACATCTTGAAAGTGTTCCTCTGCCTTGACAGCGACACCGCAGGAAATGAAGCCTGTACCCGACTGGCACAGACTATTCCCGGCGAGAACGCTGTCATTCGTCTTGTCCCGGCAAGAAAAGACTGGAACGATGTTCTCCGTCAGCAAGGGGATATTCCCAACCGCAAATTCATAGCCGAGACAATCACGCTGCGAGAGCTGCCAACCGCCCAGCCTGTCCCTATGCTCCGCATGGCTGATGTGGAGCTGACGAGCGTGGATTGGCTATGGTTTCCGTATATCCCATTCGGAAAGCTGACCATCATACAGGGCAACCCCGGCGAGGGCAAAACCTACTTTGCCATGCGTCTTGCGGCGGCTTGCACCAATCGAAAGCCTTTGCCCGGTATGGAGACCCTTGAGCCGTTCAACATCATCTATCAGACCGCCGAGGACGGTCTGGGTGATACCGTCAAGCCGAGACTGATAGAAGCGGACGCAGACCTTGAACGAGTGCTTGTCATTGATGACAGGGACATACCGCTGACCCTTGCCGATGAACGCATAGCAAGAGCAATCCGGGAGAACAATGCCAAGCTGGTTATCATAGACCCGGTACAGGCGTTTTTAGGAGCAGATGTGGATATGAACAGAGCAAATGAAGTCCGTCCCATCTTCCGCAGTCTGGGAGATATTGCACAGGCTACCGGGTGTGCTATCGTGCTGATCGGACACCTCAACAAAGCCGCAGGAACGCAAAGCACCTACCGGGGATTAGGCTCTATCGACATTACGGCGGCAGTCCGCAGTCTGCTGTTTATCGGCAAACTGAAAGACAATCCCACAACGAGGGTGCTTATCCATGAGAAAAGCTCTCTTGCACCACCCGGACAGTCCCTTGCTTTTTCTCTGGGAGACGAAAAAGGGTTTGAATGGATAGGTGCTTATGACATTACCGCCGATGAACTGCTTGCCGGAACGGACACAGCCAAGACGGAAAGCAAGACCGCACAGGCAGAAATGCTGATACTGGAACTGCTGGCAAACGGAAAGAAAATGCCAAGTGCAGAGCTGGAAAAAGCGGTCAATGACCGAGGGATTTCCTCACGCACCATGCGAACGGCGAAAAGCCGTATCGGAGACAGGCTCATAACCGAGAAAGACGGCACAGCATGGGTTTGCTATCTCCGAAACTGACACAGGAACAAGGCAAGCGTGGCAAAGACGGCAAGGTGTTTATAGATACCTTAATGTTGCCGCCTTGCCTTGTTCCCTCATACTGACACCGCCCGATGATGAACAGTCACCGGGCATTTTTCATTTACAGGAGGATTTTGAATGAACAATACCGCAACCAACACCGCCACTTGCCCGACTGTCAGAAAGCAGATCGGCAAGACAACCTATATCGTGCGTGTGCATTTCAGCCAGACCGCCAAGGAGACGATGGAGGACAAAATCAAGCGTCTGCTCCGTGAGGAAGTCCGCAAAATGTGACTGCTTTTTGAATTTGATGAAAAAGTCCTTGACTTTTCGTCTCTGGAAAAACTGCCAAAAGTATTCTTATTTCCTGTAGTGCAAGGCTGGCACCATTTGATCAGTAAATATAGATTATCGCAGCTGTCGGGAATTTCCCAGTCGTCACTGGGGAGAATCATGGCGCAGGAAAACCTGCCGTCGCTGATTACACTTGAAAAAATATGTACAGCATTAGGCGTGACATTATCACAGTTTTTTTTGTTTTTGAACGTAAAAACGGTAATGTTTTTCTTGTGTACAGCAGAGCACTATAGTATAATAAATCCAGTTTTATAGCATAAGCTTAAAGGCTATAATAAGGAAAACGGCAAACCAGATGAAAGTCTGGGACGCAAAGCCAGAAGGGGCTAAAGTCAGAAAGTTTGACCAGGTCAGCCGGTTGCCACTGTTTCCATATCATCATAATATATGGAAAAGATGTTTGAATAGAAGAGATTCCGATACCTTTTATACTATATAGATGTGTGATTTTAGAGAAATATAGTAGGGGCACTGGCAAGATTTTGGCAAGTGTCCTTTTTGTATGCAAAAATAGGTAACAAAACTAGCAGGGACAGGTTCTCTGTATACAGATAAAAGCAGGATGAAGAAGGCATAAGACGAAGAGAGGACTTTTATAAAATGAAAAATTGTGAAGACAAAATATATTCATTAGGTGAGACTGTAACGGGGCAGACACAGGCTATGTCACAGGCCATACAGAAAACACTGGAAAATAATGGCGGGGTAGGTATAATGACAGGATCTTATGACCAAAACCTGTCTATTTTGTCTGTGGATAATCTGCTGTTGCATAGTACAGGATATACATTCGATACTTTCATGGAACAGACAAAAGGCTCATTGAGAAACTTCTTTTATGACGCGGAAGATATACTGGAGCGAGACCGCTTTTTGCAGCTTCACGGAACAGGGGAAGCACAAATCATTGCAGCAAACGGTACAGTGAATAATGTACGGCTTTGTAAAGAGGATGCGACAGATGAGGCGGGCAGAAAGATCTGGGTTATGTCCGTACAGGTCAACTGGGATCATGTAAATTTGACACTGCTCAATGAGGCTATCTATTCCGGCTTCTGGTATTTTGACTGTGACGAAAACAGTGAGATTGTGAATGCAAACTGGAGTCATGAATTCCGAAAAATGCTTGGCTATCATGACACTCTGGACTTTCCGAATAAACTGGAATCCTGGTCAGATCTTTTGCATCCACAGGATAAAGAAAGAGTAATGGTGCAGCTTCAGGCGGCAATTAAGGATAAGACGAACCAGATAAAATACCAGGTAGAGTATCGTATGAGAATGAAGGATAATCAATACCAGTGGTTTCGGACATCGGCAGAGGTAATACGCCGTCTGGATGGTTCTGCCAGCAGGATTGCCGGGATTTTTATTAACATTGATGGGGAGAAAAAAGAAATCATGCAGGCACAAAAATCTGCTGCTTTCCACCGGGCTTTTACGAAAGCAGATCTGTGCGAGTATTATGTGAATCTGGAAGCGAATACTTTTGATACCTTTAAGGTTGAACCGTCCCTGATGACAGTTTTTGAACAGAGTCGTACATGGGATGAACTGATCCGGCATTTTGTGGATTCCTATGTTGTGGAAACAGATAAGAAAGCGGTAGCTGCTTTTTATGACCGTGGTTATATTGCAGAAAAATTGAAAGGTCTGGAAACAGAATTATCTTTAGAGTGTCGAATCACTCTGGATGGAGAAGAACGATGGGTCCGCAATGTGATTATACGTGGCGAAATAGAGGATTCAGAATATGCCATGATCTTTCTGCGTGATATCACGGAGGCTAAGGTAGAGAGCGCACGGCATCTGCAGATGGCAGCGGACAATGCTTCCATGGAGCAGCTGATCCAGAGCATTGTGCGTCTGGTTGACCGTTTTGTTGTCTGTGATCTGGAAAATGACAGATATGAATTCTACAATCTGAATGGACAGATGATATATAAACCTCTGGGATTTTATCATGATTTTCAGATGCAGGTTCTTGAAAAATATAAGACACTGGAACCATTGGAAGCTATAGATATCCTGATAGCCCCGGATAATATTCGGAAAAAACTGAAAAGTGAAAATGATATTTATAAGTTTGAGTATTGCAGCCGGGATGAAAAGACTTATAAAATCGCTTCTTATATTCCCTTGGAATGGAAGAATGGAAAGCTGGAAAAGGTATTGCTGGCATCCATGGATGTGACACAGGAGAAGAAAGCAGAGATTGAATCCCGTCAGGCACTGAAAGAGGCTTACCGGTCTGCAGAAAATGCTAATCGTGCGAAAACGGAATTCCTTTCCAATATGTCCCATGATATCCGGACACCAATGAATGCCATTGTGGGTCTGACGGCAATCGCAGGAGCAAATATTGAGAGTCAGGACAGAGTGATTGAATGTCTCAGCAAGATTACAGAATCAAGCCGTCATCTGCTGGGACTGATCAATGAAGTGCTGGATATGGCACGTATCGAAAGCGGAAAAATGACGCTGGCACAGGAAGATTTCAATCTGTCAGATCTGGTAGATAATCTTATTACACTTACGAAACCGGTGCTTGATGAACATAAACATAATTTTGATATACACATCAATCATATTGAACATGAGGCTGTCTGTGGTGACAGCTTGAGGATTCAGCAGGTATTTGTGAATCTGATGAGTAATGCGATCAAGTATACACCGGATGGTGGAAATATTATTTTTTCCATAGAGGAAAAGCCCAATGGATTTTCAGAACTTGGATGCTATGAATTTACGATTGAGGATAATGGAATCGGTATGTCACCGGAATTCCAGAAAATCATGTTTGATCCTTTCAGCCGTGCAGATGACCACCGGACAACCAGAGTTCAGGGAACCGGTCTTGGAATGGCAATCAGCAGAAATATTGTGAACCTGATGAATGGTAATATTAAAGTGGACAGTACTTTACATAAGGGAACCAGAATTACGGTAACAATTTATCTGGAGCTTCAGGAAAAAGAAAAAGAACAGGACAAAAAACTGATGAATCTGCCGGTTCTGGTAGTGGATGATGATAAGACATGCTGTGAAAGTACAGTTGCCACACTGAAGGAAATCGGTATTACAGGTGAATGGGTTCTCTCTGGCAGGGAAGCGGTTGAGCGCTGTTATGCACGGCATGAGTTGAAAGATGATTACTTTGCTGTTATTTTAGACTGGAAGATGCCGGAGATGGATGGTATAGAGACTGCCAGACAGATCCGGAAACGGATCGGGAAAGAGATTACCATCATTGTATTGACATCCTATGAATTCAGCGAAATTGAAGAAGAGGCAAAGGCTGCAGGTGTAGATGCTTTTATTGCAAAACCGCTGTTCCGTTCCCGGCTGACGGCTACACTGCGGCAGTTTACTTCAGGCAGAAAAGAAAATACAGCGAGAAATTATCTGGAGAAACTGTCAGAAGCAGATTATACAGGAAAAAGGATTCTGCTGGTTGAGGATAATGAGTTGAACAGAGAAATTGGTGTTGAAATTTTGCAGATGACAGGGGCAGAAGTGGAAACAGCAGAAAATGGAAAAATCGCAGTTGAAAAAGTGGAAGCTTCTCCGATAGGTTCGTATGATCTTATTTTTATGGATATCCAAATGCCTGTCATGAATGGTTATGAGGCAACTGCAGCAATCAGGAGCCTTCCGGGTGAAAAGGGAAAACTGCCTATTGTTGCCATGACTGCCAATGCTTTTGCAGAAGATGTACAGTTGGCCAAAAATACAGGCATGAATGGACATATCGCGAAACCGCTGGATATGCATAAGCTGAATGATGTTCTGGAAAACTGGCTGTAAGTTGGTTTTTATAACCGTGCTGATCGTTCTGCTTCTTATCCTGACTGTAATGGTACATATGAGGAACAGAAAACTGAAAAGTACGCTGGAAGAACAGATGGCGGAAAGACGGCTTTTGGATAAGATATTTATTTAACATGAGTCATGATATCCGGACTCCGATGAATGCAATTGTAGGTTTTTCCGGTTTGTTGGAGAAGAATCTGCAAAATGAAAGAAAGGCAAAAGAATATCTGGAAAAGATACAGTCTTCCAGTAATCTTTTGCTGAGAATCATCAATCAGGTTCTGGAGATGGCCCGGATTGAAAGTGGTACTGCGGTATTGCAGTTAAAAGCTGAAGATATGGATGCATTATTTCACAGAGTAAATACAGTGTTTGAAGAGGATGTCAGAAAGAAGAACCTGCAGTATCATGCTGTTTTAGATGTAAGACATCATTATGTTGTCTGTGATCAGACAAAGTTACAGGAAATCATGATGAATATTATCAGTAATGCTATAAAGTATACCCCGGAGGGACATTCAATCTATGTAGAAGTACATGAGGCGGTATCAGAGAATCCTTCAAAGATACGCTATATTTTTTCATGTGAAGATACGGGCATTGGTATGAGTGAAGAATATCTTCCACATATCTATGAAGAATTTTCCAGAGAACATAGTACCACAGAAAACAAAGTGCCGGGAACCGGGTTGGGACTTCCTATTATCAAATCTATGATAGAGCTGATGGGTGGAAGTATTCAGGTAGAAAGCAGACAGGGTATTGGAACAAAATTTACGATAGATCTTTCTTTTGACATAGCATTGAAAGAAGAGGTATATGGAAGTGAGGATACCATAGAGTCATCTGCAATTCATACAATAAAAGGGAAAAGAATTCTCCTTGTAGAAGATAATGAGCTGAATGCGGAAATAGCAAAGACAGTTCTCGAAGATGTCGGAGCGTTAATTACCAGAGCGGAGAATGGACAGCAGGCACTGGAACTATTTAAAGAGAAACCGGCAGGAACATTTGATGTAATTTTGATGGATCTGATGATGCCTGTTATGGATGGATATACAGCTACGAGAAAAATCAGGGAATTAGAACGTTCAGATGCAAAAACAGTACCGATTGTAGCTATGACAGCAAATGCATTCCAGGAAGATGCTGAAAAGTGCATTGCCGTGGGTATGAACGCTCATTTGGCGAAACCTTTGGATATTGAAAAGATGAAAAAGACTATTAAAAGTATTTGTTCCTAATATAGGGAGAAAGTAAATGAATAGCATAGTTATTGAAATAAATATTATTTGAGATTCGGGATAAATTGTGAAATGCAGACAAACAAGAAAAATAAAAATATAATAGGTATTATACAGAGTTTCCTTATATTGATATTAGTGGTTCTTGTTATTTTTATGATGATTCAGATTAGCAGGCTGCAGGGGACAGCACGCGTAATAAATTATGCAGGTCTGGTACGTGGAGCTACACAGCGCGAAGTAAAATTAGAAATTACAGGGAACCAAAATGATGAATTAATTAAATATTTGGATGATATTCTTCTTGGATTGAGATATCAGGATGGACATTATAATCTGGTAAAACTCAATGACGAAGAATATCAGGGAAAATTGAAAATCCAGAGTGATTACTGGGATAAATTGAAAACAGAAATTGAAGCAGTAAGAAACAAGGGATACGAAAATACAGACATTGTTAATATGAGTGAAATATATTTTACGATGGCAGATGAAACTGTCTATGCCGCAGAAAGTTATTCAGAAAAGATCGCTATAAAGATTCGTACCATAGAGCTTTTGTCGGCACTTGATATGTTGATTCTGGTAATATTGGTTATTATGCAGACTCTAAAGGCAATGCAGATGGCAATGCAAAACAGACTGCTGGAACAGAAAGCATTCGTAGATGCCCATACTGGGCTGCCAAATAAAAATGCCTGTAATGAGCTTCTTAATAAAAAAGATATAATTACAGATTCTACAGCATGCATAATGTTTGATTTAAATAATCTAAAAACTGTAAATGATACAATGGGACATTCCGCAGGAGATCAGTTAATAATGAATTTCTCAAAGCTTTTGCGCAGTGTTATTCCAGAAAAGGATTTTGTTGGAAGATATGGCGGAGATGAGTTTATAGCAGTCATTGATCATACAAGTGAGGCGGAAATTAAGGAAATATTGAAATCCTTGTACAGAGAAAAAGATAGATTAAATAGTTATGAAAATCAAATACAAATCGACTATGCATGCGGATGGGCATTATCCTCCGATGATATGTCGTGTACAATGCAGATGTTATTGGATGATGCAGATGCTTATATGTATAAAAATAAACAGTTATGCAAGAAATATAAAGGAAACAGAAAATATGAATAAAAGACAAAAAATACTGATTGTCGATG
Organism: Coprococcus intestinalis; assembly: GCF_023656595.1. Lineage (NCBI taxonomy): Bacteria > Bacillati > Bacillota > Clostridia > Lachnospirales > Lachnospiraceae > Coprococcus > Coprococcus intestinalis. The sequence goes on from NZ_JAMOKJ010000021.1 coordinate 32,650, forward strand.
ATGCAAAGTTCAACAGGGATATATTGAAAGAATTACTTTGTTAGTAAATTGACACAAGTTGGCTGTAGAGTATAATTATAGTAAAAGTACAGCAGAAGCTGTCGCAAAGATATATATATAAATGTTGTGGGGGTATTGAACATTAATGAATGTAAAAATAAAATCTGGAAGCAAGCAAGCAACTGTAGCCTGGAGGGTGGGAGAAAGATGAAGAAGTGCAAATTAGTACAGAATATAAGAAATTTCAAATTTTGTTATTTTATATTTTGCACAATTATATGTTTAATGGTTTTATCCGTTCCTACATTTGCCCAAGAAAACTCTGACAATGTTATCCGGGTAGGATCTTTTGAAGAAACTTATAATACCGTCAATGAAAAGGGAGAAAGAAGCGGCTATGGTTATGAGTATCTTCAAGATATTGCAGGTTATGCAGGATGGACATATAAATACATAACAAGTGATTGGAAAAACTGCTTTACACAGTTGGAAAATGGAGAGATTGATATTCTTGGTGGCATTTCCTATACAGACGAACGTGCTGAAAATATGCTTTTTTCCGATATGCCTATGGGGGAAGAGAAATACTACATCTATACGGATGCATCCAATATGGATCTTACAGCAGGAAATTTGGATTCTTTTGAGGGAAAAAATATTGGTGTGTCTAAAGATAATATAGTGGAGGATGTGCTTAATAAATGGGAATCAAAATATGGTCTGCATACGAAGCATATCAATGTTTCTACAACCACAGAAATTATGGACAAACTGTCGAAACATGAAATTGACTGCTTCGTTTCGGTAGAAGAATCCCGTTGGGAAGAATCGGATATTTCACCGCTTACATGTATTGGAGAGACAGAAATCTATTTTGCCATAAATCCCAAACGTCCGGATATCAAAAAAGCACTGGATAGTGCTATGCGCAGAATCAAGGATGACAACCCATTTTACACAGATGATCTCTACAGGCGTTATCTTTCTGCACAGAGCAGCTCGTTTCTTTCAAAAGAAGAAAGGGAGTGGATCGGGCAGCATGGAGCAATCAGGATAGGGTATCTGAATCAGGATGGAGGTATCAGCAGTGTAGATCCATCAACAGGCAAATTGACAGGTGTCATCACAGATTATGTGAATCTTGCAGAAAATTGTCTGCAAGGTCAGACTTTGGAATTTGAATTAAATGGATACGATACAAGAAGTGAACTGCTTCAGGCACTGCAGGATGGAGAAATAGACCTGATTTTTCATGCAAACCAGAATCCATACTTTGCAGAAACAAATGGATTTGCTTTGTCGGATACGCTATTGACTCTCAATATGGCAGCAATTACGGCAAAGGATTCTTTTGATGAAAATAAAGAGAATATAGTTGCCGTTGAAAAAGATAATTTTGCATTGAAAGCATATCTTTCATACAATTATCCGCAATGGGAGGTTGTGGAATATGAGACATCAGATGCAGCAGTAAAAGCAATGCAGAAAGGGGAGACGGATTGTATTGTAAGCAATTCAGGTACTGTTTCAGACTATTTGAAAAATAATAGGCTTCATAGTGTTTTCCTGACAAAAGGAGCTGATGTTTCATTTGCTGTTCAGCAGGGAGAACCGGTTCTTTTGTCCATTCTGAATAAAACACTGACATCTATGCCTACAACTCAATTTTCAGGTGCAGTAGTTTCGTATAATGCTTCTTCACGAAAAGTTACAGCGAAGGATTTTATTCAGGACAATTTACTGGCTGTCTCACTCATAGTTGGAATCTCTATTTTTGTTGTCCTGTGTATAATTCTTGATTCTTTGAAAAAATCAAAACGTGCGGAAGAAAAATCCAAGAAGTCTGCTGAGCAAGCATTGAAGCTGAATCAGGAGCTTGAAGAAAAACGGCAGGAATTACAAAATGCACTTGTAGAAGCACAGAGTGCCAATATGGCTAAGACTTCCTTTTTAAATAACATGTCTCATGACATCAGGACACCGATCAATGGCATTATTGGTATGCTTACAATTCTTGAAAAAAGCGGAAATGATGGTGAGCGGGCAAAAGATTGCCTGAATAAAATAAATGAGTCTTCGAAACTGCTATTATCATTGGTAAATGATGTTTTGGATATGGCAAAGTTAGATTCGGGTACCATGGTTTTTAGTGATGAATCCATCAATCTGGATCAGGTATGTAAAGAAATCTCGGAGTCGCTATACTTTCAGGCAGAAGAAGAAGGACTTCGTGTTATGGAAGAACATGATGATTATAGAGGTGTATATGTCTGGAGCAATGCAGTTCACCTGAAAAAAATATTGATGAACTTGTTTACAAACAGTGTGAAGTACAATACGGTGAATGGTTCTATTTACTTGAGTATGAGAACGATTGAAAGATCAGAAGATCATATGACATGTGAATTTAAAATAAGAGATACCGGGATTGGAATGTCAGAAGAATTTATAAAAAATAAATTATTTACTCCATTTGTACAGGCAGACAATTCCGCACGTTCCAAATATAGTGGGACAGGTCTTGGAATGCCTATTGTGAAACAACTTGTAGAAAAGATGGGTGGAACCATAACAGTTGAAAGTAAGCTGGGTGAAGGGAGCTGTTTTACTGTAGTACTTCCATTTGAAATTGATACGAATGCACGACCGGAAGAAAAAGAAGATTTCAATGCAGATATATCAGGTGTCCGGATATTATTGGTTGAAGATAATGAGCTGAATGTGGAAATAGCAGAATTTATGCTGACGGAAAATGGGGCTAAAGTAGAAACAGTGAAAAATGGGTTAGAAGCTGTTCAGCATTTTGAAGCTTCCGAACCGGGAACATACGATGTTATTTTAATGGATGTCATGATGCCGGTGATGGATGGGCTTACTGCCACAAAAACAATAAGATCCCTGGAACGGCAGGATGCAAAAACAATCCCTATCATTGCTATGACTGCAAATGCATTTAGGGAAGATGCCGAAAGGTGTATGGAAGCAGGAATGAACGCACATCTTGCAAAGCCGTTGGATGATGAAAAAATTAAGCAGACCATAAGAGAAGAGTTGAGAAAGCAAATATAATAGCTTCAACTGTGCGTACCTGTGAAGGCGTGAGTCGGCGGGCTGAGACTATGAAGAAAAGTCTGTAAATAATTCTTCTATGATAATGATTGAGCTGGAAGCGCTAAATTAGAGCTTCCAGCTCTTGCTTTTGTGGCTTCAAAAGTTGCCAGATACAGGGCTTTCAGGAGTGCTGTATCACTTGGAAATACGCTTCCCTGACGGTTGAGCTTACGGTAGGTAGAATTCAGACTTTCAATTGCATTGGTCGTGTAAATAACCTTTCCGACATCCGGTGAAAACTTGAAAATCGGCGTTATTGCATCCCAGTTATCATACCAGCGTTTCATAAAATTCGGGTATTTTGCGGTCCATTTTTCAGTAACACGATCTAGTACTTTTTAAGATAAAGTAGAAATAGTGCAATTTTCACAGGATATTATACAAGAATTACATAGAAATATATCGTATTATTGATATAGTATTCTTGAATTGTATGTGAGGAGAAAACTATGGCAGCTGAAAGAAAAACATTAACACAGTTATCTGTGCCAATATGCTTAGAAACTTTATTTTATATGCTTTCAGGTATGGTCGATACGCTTATGCTATCATCTGTAAGCGACCAGGCTGTAGGAGCAGTGGGAACAGCAAATACATATATAGGTGTTTTTATTATCATGTTCGGCGTAATATCGTCGGGTATGATAGCTGTTATGTCACAAAATATCGGAGCCGGAAGACCGGGGATAGCGTATCAGGCAAGACAACTTGGACTTATATTCAACGCATTGATAGGTATCGTAATGTCTGTCATTCTTGCTACTTTTTCTGGTGGGATACTTCGAATCGTAAGTATTGCTCCGGCTTTGTTTGAGCCGGCTGAAATATATCTTAGAATTGTTGGCGGCGCATGTTTTTTAAATGCACTGATTCCTATTTTCTCCAGTTATTTGAGAGTGTTTGGATATACAAAACATTCTTTGATAGGAACTGTTGTTGGAAATGTTCTCAATATAATACTTAATTCAGTATTCTTATTTGTATTCAACTGGGGTGTAATGGGAGTTGCTGTTGCCACGGTTATTTCAAGAGTTGTAAATCTTATTATTGTAGCAGGTATGGGGGCTGTGATTATAAAAGCAAAACAGAGTCCTGAGCGAATTGCATCAAGAAAGATATTTGCGCAGATTGTTAAGATTGGTTTTCCTTCTGCGCTTGAAACAGCACTTTACAACATCGCAATGACCTTTATTGTGCGTTTTATGAATCAGATGGATGTGGATGGAATGAATGTTACAGCACGCTCATATGCTGTACAGATTGCAAATTTCTCATATTGTGTGGGAGCTGCCCTTGCTCAGGCAAATGCAATTATGACCGGTTGGAGAATTGGAGCAAAAGAGTTTGAGGAATGTAACAGGGGAACGAGAAAAGCTGCGATATACGGTATCATCACAGCGACCTGTTTTTCCGTGACATTTGCATTGGCAGGACATTTTATCGTGCATATATTTACTGATGATACACAGATGATAAATCTTGTGGTAAAGTTGTTAATAGTAGATGTCTTTCTTGAATTTGGAAGGGTAACAAACCTTGTATATGGTCAGGCATTAAAAACGAGTGGAGACGCACTTTTCCCGGTTATACTAGGTGCAATATTTATGTATTTGTTTGCAGTTGGCGGAACTTATTTTCTCGGAATACACATGGGACTTCTGGCTGTAGGATCATATATTGCTATGGCAGGTGACGAATGTGCGAGAGCTGTGGGAATGGTACTTAGATGGAAGAGTGGAAAATGGAAAAGTAAAGGTCTTATAGAAGTATAGGAGAGATTATGTACTTTGAATTAAAGGAAAATAAACCGCATGGTACAAAGGACGATCCGTTTAGTACATATCATATAAAAAATGAGGGACGATCATTTCAGATACCGGTACATTGGCATGATGAACTGGAAATTATATATGTAAAAAGTGGGTTTTTGACTGTAAGTATATCAGGAGAAAATTATATTGGAACCCCCGGGGATGCTTTTGTAGTGTCGCCGGGCAATCTGCATTTCATGGGTTCACAGGCTGGAGAAGTGGATTATTTTACTTTCCTTTTTCCACTTGAATATATCTCTTTTTGCACAGATGACATGTTAGATGATAAATTGCTTACTCCATTAAAAAATGGTCATTTGATGATAAGACCAAGGATCAAGGATGCAGCAAAAGAGTTGTGCGAGCAGTTGGCCGAAATATATATGGCAAAAAATGATGAAAAGAAGTTGAAAATAGCTGTTCAGATAAAGACAAAAATAATTCTTTTACAATTTATTCTTCACATGTGGGAGAATGGATTTATAATCGAAAATGATAAAAGTGGAAGAAATACTGTAGAAAAAGAGATGATTTCATACATACAGCAGAGTTTTACAGGGGAGATATCATTAAAGAAATTTGGGGAACAGTTCCATCTTTCTGAAAAATATGTATCGCAATATTTTAAAGAACATTTTCATATTACGCTTTCAAAATATGTTACATATTTGCGGTTGGAGCATGCAAAACAGTTGTTACAAAATTCGGACATTCCAGTTACAGAGGTTGCAATGCTCAGTGGCTATCAGAATGTAAGTTATTTTATCAGAAGCTTCAAAAAAACATACGGAGTGTCTCCGTTAAAATATAGAAAAAATGAGCCGAGTACATGGATTTAGCGGAGTGTGAAAGAAACCAATAAAAATGTACTGATTGAAACGCCATTAAGAAGACTGGATAACGCAAAGAATCCACTTTTTCCCAGTTCAATACGATCTTGTCTGATTGTAGTCAGTGGAGGTGATGTATAAGCAGCGATTGGCAGATCATCAAATCCGATAATGCTGACATCATCAGGAACCTGATATCCGAGCTGTTGGCATTGGATAAGAGCTGCATTCGCAAGGGTATCCTGGCTTGCCATATAGCTGAAAAATTATGAAATGTTCCTGTTTTTTCACTTGCATATACTACCGATGAGCGTGTAAATTTCCATTCTACAATGTAAAAATTCTTTGTTGACGGATATATTTGGATAAGGATATAATCTGTATCAGAGAATTTACAGGGAGATAAATAAACATGAGTCAGGATATTATTAATAATCGTTTTTTTGAAGAGTCGGTATTTGCTATTGCCGATGGATACTGCGTGATCAATCTCACAAAGAATATCGTACGTGGTTCCATGTATCAGGTAGTTAATGGAAAAAAATATAATCTGAATGAACAATTAGGTTTGCCGGAAAATTCAAGCTTACAGAGTCTGGTAGATGCATGGGCATTGACCATACCTGAGGAAGGTCTTAAAGATTTTCTGCACGAGTTTGACAGAGAACGATTATTAAATCGGTTTGAAAATGGTGAACGGCATATATCATTCCGATACTGGACCAGGACTGCTACTTTTGAGCCCATGCTTGCAGAAGATCACATGGCCCTGTACCGTGAAGAGGAAACAGGAGATGTCATTGCAGTTAATTATGTTCTTGACCGTACAGAACATTATCGCTTAGAGGAAAAAGAGCGGGCACTGGAAAAATCAAACAGAGAGTATGCGAAGCTTCTGGAAGAAGAGAAAAAGCATACAGCTATGATCGAGGAATTGACAAAAAAACTGCAAAGTCAGCTGGAGTTATTTACCGTATCCATCCCCGGCGGCGTCAAAATCAGCAATGATGACCCGGAATACTCTTTCAAATATGTTTCAGAACAATTTGCAAATATGCTCGGTTACGCAACACCAAAGGAACTGTTGGACGCTTCTGGCGGTAATATTATCGGCCTTGCTCATCCGGATGACGTGGAGGTCGGACTTGCAGATGCATTAAATCAATATACGCATTCTGATCATTATGCTACTATTTACCGGATACGCTGTAAGGACGGCACATACAAATACATCGAGGATCGTGGACAGAAAGTAATAAAGGAAGACGGAACCATTGAACATTGGAATCTCATGCTGGATAAAAATGACTTCATGCACAAATCAATTGCCTTGGAAAGTGAAAAGAAAGCAAATAAAAGCAAGTCTGATTTTCTCTCCAGGATGTCTCACGATATGAGAACCCCGCTGAATGGAATTATCGGATTGCTGAAGATTTCTGAGAAACATTTTAATGACAGGGAATTGGTCCTGGAAAATTTCAGAAAAATGCAGGTAGCTGCAGACTATCTATTGTCACTTATTAACGATATCCTTCAGATGAGCAAAATTGAAGATGGAAATGTATCTTTGACGCAGGAAATCATCAACTTTGAGGAATTAAGTCAGGATGTTCTGACTATCATAGAACAGCGGGCAAAAGACAGAGGAATCCAGATGCAGTTCCGTGCAAAAAAGGAAGGGCTTCGATATCCTTTTATTTATGGAAGTCCGGTACATTTAAGACAGATATTTCTTAATATTTATGGAAACTGTATTAAGTATAATCGGATTGGCGGCAAGATAATAACGGTGTCAGATTATACAGAAGCTGTTGACGGAATTACGACATATGAGTGGACCATAACTGATACTGGCATTGGTATGAGCAGGGAATACCAGGAGCATATATTTGAGCCGTTTTCGCAGGAAAGAGAGGATGCAAGAAGTACACAGCAGGGAATTGGACTGGGAATGGCGATTGTAAAAGGTCTGATTGAAAAGATGGGTGGAACTATCGAAGTTAAAAGCGAAGAAGGCATTGGCTCAACCTTTATCATCAGGATTCCGTTCAAACTTGCTCCCGCACCAGATACAGTAAAGAAAACAGCGGCACAGATGGATATCAGCGGATTAAACTTATTGCTGGTGGAGGATAATGAACTGAATGCAGAAATTGCGGAAACGCTGTTGTCTGATGAAGGTGCAAATATGACAGTTGCAAGAGATGGATTGCAGGCGGTCAGAATGTTCCAGGAGAAACCGGAAGGTTATTTTGACGCAATTCTGATGGATATCATGATGCCTGTAATGGATGGGTTTACTGCGACAAAAACAATCCGGTCACTGAAACATCCAGATGCTGAGACAATCCCGATTATTGCCATGACAGCAACTGCATTCAGAGAAGATAAAGAAAAGTGTCTGGCAGCAGGAATGAATGCTCACTTGGCAAAGCCTATAAAAATTGAAAACATAAAGAGAATTTTGTATGAATATTGTGTGTAGTGATTGCAACTTCTCAAATCCGTATACCTATTTTTCACGTTCTGTAGGATATTATCATGTGAATGTGAAACTGGCAGGTGTTTCTGCTGAATAAGAATGCAAATATGAATTGAAAGGTCATGGTACGAACCATGGCTTTTCTTTTATTCCAATATCCCCTATTGTCTACGATTCCCAATCTATAGATAGGTCGATTGTGGATACAGTACGATTACACAGAAAAATGTTAATAGTATTGCAAGATATTTTTGGCAGTTTGATATCATACAACATCCCCATTTCATAAGGAATCCCCATTTCCATTATGATTTTTATATATTTATTTATAAAATATCATATATTTTGGTATATATTGTCAATAAATGTTGATTTTATCGAGAGTTCATTGTATACTACAAAGTTTTATTCCATATATGGACAAAAAAAATTATGGATGTATACTATCGTGGTATTTACTAAAAAGCAAAAGCAGGAGGAAATAATACTGTGCGCGATGTACTGCGGGAAGAAAAGAAATTTCTACTTAATCAGGTAGAAGCATTAAAACTTCGGAATTATTTGTCAAATGTGGTTCATACTGACTCACATAATGGACCGGATGGTTATCAGGTACGTTCTTTGTACTTTGATTCTTTGTCAAATCGGGATTTTCAGGAAAAGGAAGATGGTCTGGAGTTAAGAAGGAAGTTTCGTTTGCGGGTATATAGTCCTGATGCGGATTTTGCACTGTTTGAAATGAAGCAGAAGCAGGGACCTTATCAGCGGAAGCGATCATTAAGATTATCCAGAAGGGAAGCGCAGGCTCTCATTGAGGGTGATTATTCTGTACTTTTAAACAGTGGCAGTGAGTTTGGACAGGAATGTTATTCAATTATGGAAATGTGGGCATACCGTCCTAAAACAGTTGTAGAATATGACAGATTTGCATTTATCGCGCCGGAAAATTCTACTCGAATAACTTTTGATTCTGGAATACGGGCTAATGAAGTAAATTTCAATATGTTTGATAGAAATCTGGTGTTAAACAGTGTAATGTCTCCTTTTGCTGTAGTGTTGGAAGTAAAATATAATGGTTTTTTGTTAAGCTATATCAAGCATATGCTTCTGCCCGTTCAGAAAAGCGAGCTTTCCGTGAGCAAATACTGTATGGCAAGACAAATTGGCTGTGACTACAGATTTTAGGAGGAAAGGAAATGAAAGAGACGATTTATAACCTGCTTGCCCAGCAGGGGGATATGGCCTGGCAGCAAATTACAATGCATATTCTGGTAAGTGCTGTCATTGGTCTGTTTATTTTTATTTCATATGTGATCTCACATAAGGGAACGATTTACAGCAAAAAATTTGGAGTAACACTAATCGTTCTGACTGTTATGACAGGAACAGTTATGACTGTCATAGGAAACAATATTGCATTGTCGCTTGGTATGGTCGGTGCATTATCTATCGTGCGTTTTCGAACTGCAATAAAAGATTCCAGAGATACTGTATATATTTTCTGGACGATCATTGTGGGAATATGTTGTGGAGTTGGAGATTATCTGGTTGCTGCAGTAGGCAGTTCTGCTATTTTTCTTATCTTTCTTATCATGGGAGCAATCCGCAGTGATAACCGTATGCTTTTGATCATCCGTGCAAAAAGAAGCCGCTGTGAAAATATAGAATCCCAGGTCTTTTGTTATTTTGGGACTGGTGCTGTTCTTCGGGTAAAAAATACGACAGAGGAGAATGCTGAGTACATTTATGAATTATCCAGAAAAATACTGGAAAAAGTTCAGAAACAGCATCCGGTTTTAACAGATGATTTCTATAACCTTGGACAAATTGAAAGTGTTAATATTGTAGCTCAAAGCGATGAGATTTATAACTGATATGAAATATAAAATAATAGGATTTACATGCTGCTTTGCGGTTATCCTGATTGCTGTTTTTGCGCCACTGCTTTATCGGGACTATCAAAAAACAGAGAGAATTCACCAGCATGAACAGGAAATTCCCCAGGAACCATGTACGGATCCTGCGGATGGCGGTCTGTGTACATATCTTCCGATTGTCAAAATTGATACAGATGGGGTGGTAATCCCGGGAAGATCCATTAAGGATGATGGAAACAACCGCATTTATACACGTGCTGCTGATGGGGAAACTACAATTGCTGCTCAGATGGATATAATCGGAAATGACAGCAAAGAGTACCATCATGCAAATGAAACGGCAGATGTATCTTCTGCAATCCGCATACGAGTGAGAGGTAATTCCTCAAGAGAGTTTGATAAGCCAAGCTATGCCATCAGACTTGTAGATAAAAAAGGGGAAAACAATCCGCTTTCCATTATGGGAATGGATGCGCACCATGAATGGGTATTATACGGCCCCTGGCTTGATAAAACAGCCATACGAAATTATATGTTTTACAATCTTGCCGGAGAAATGATGTCTTATGCGCCAAATGTAAGATTCTGCGAAGTAATCCTTAATGGTGAATATGAAGGTCTATATGTAATGACTGAAACGATAACCGGCGGAAAAGATGGCGCCAGACTGGGACTTCGTGTAAATGCCAAGCAAAGCACATTTTCCGGATACCTGCTTCGCCTGGATCATCAGCATGCGGGCGAAGAAGCTTTAAACAGCTTTACAACGTATACCTACAAAACCCCCTTCCAGCTGCAGATAGAATATCCCGGAAGCAGGAACAGGGATGCCAGACTGACAGAAGAAATCCGGCAGGATTTTTCAAATTTTGAAAAAACTCTGTATTCATATGATTATGACAGGGAAAAATATGGCTACACTTCTATGATAGATGTGGACAGCTTTGTAGATTACTTTATAATCAATGAGCTTTCCAGTAATGCAGATGCCGGAAACTATTCCACTTATATTTATAAGGGAACAGATAATCTGTTTCATATGTGTGTATGGGATTTTAATAATGCCTGCAATAACTATTTCGAGGAGGAACTTCCTTATACCGGATTTTTCCTGAACAACCGATTATGGTTTGAAATGCTGATCAAAGATGAGGATTTTACTGAACGGGTCATCCAGCGATATCATTCCTTGCGAAAAGGTCTGTTAAGTGAGGAATCACTTTATCGTTATATTGATGAAACCCTTGATTTTATCGCACCAGCTCTTGCAAGAAACGATGCACGATGGGGAAGTGTGGAACAGCAGGCAAAGGGACTTCTGGTTCCGGCATCGAGAAATTTGGACAGTAGATCTGCCGCTGAAGGACAGTTAAAAGGTTACTTGCGAAACAGAGGAAAATGGCTGGATGAAAATATTGAGACTTTGCGTCAGTATTCAGCATCCTCCCGTGTAAAGCAGTATAATGAGGTTAATGATTAAAATATGAAACGATTTATTATCAGTATATCTGCCATCATTCTGCTTCTATTTATTGGATTTATAGCTGTGTTTTATGGCGGATTTTATATGGACTCAGACTGGGACAATCATGTAAACACATTTGTCCGGACTGAGAATAAAGAGATACTTATAAAGGACAAAGATAAGTGGAAACCATTTGAAGTCAGAGGAATTGACATGGGAAGCGGTATTCCTGGTGAATGGTCTACAGATTATGCGATCACCAAAGAAACCTATCTGCGCTGGTTTCAGCTGATCCAGGAAGCAGGAGCAAATACGCTGAGAGTCTATTCTGTCCAGAATCCGTCTTTTTATAAAGCGTTCTATGAATACAATTCCCAACATGAGGAGCCGTTATACTTACTTCAGGGAATCTGGGTAAATGATTATATACAAAACTCCCGAGTGGATGCATATGCCGATTCCTTTGCAGGAAAGCTTCTGGATAATTGCCTGGTCACTGTAGATGTGATCCATGGAAAACGACTTATCATCAATAATGATGCAGATACAAGTGCAGGGCTTTATTTACACGATGTCTCGAAATGGGTGCTGGGATATATTATCGGAAATGGATGGGAAGATACAACAGTTGCATATACAGATGAGAAATATCCGGATATGGAACCTTATAAAGGAACCTATCTTACTGCTTCAAAGGATGCCTCTGCCTTTGAATCCCTGCTTGCAGAAATAGGTGACAGGATGCTACACTATGAATCAACAAGATATGATGAGCAGCGTCTGATCTCCTTTTCCAGTGGAAATGCAACAGATCCCTTTGATTATCCTAAAGAGATTGCAGAATATTTCCGAAAATGTGCCCGGATCGACACAGAACATATAACTGCAACTGATAAATTTATATCAGGTCAGTTTGCCAGCTACAGTGCATCTCCATATGATCAGGATTACTTTTCCTGTATGGAATACACAACATGGAACAGCTTGTCTGATAAAAAGATTGACTTTAGTGACTGTATCACTCCTGACGGAAAGCGGAATACTTATCGGGCATATTTAAGACTTTTAAACGAACATCATACAATGCCGGTTTTGGCTGTTGAATTTGGTGCAGCCACAGGACGAGGTGAGATTCAGGAGAATCAGGTGACCAGCAGAGGACTTGGATACTATTCTGAAAAAGAACAAGGAAAGATTCTGGTAGATTGTTATGAAGACATTATGGCTGCCGGACTTTCCGGAGGCTGTGTCTATTCCTGGCAGGATGAATGGTTCAAGCGTACCTGGAATACCATGTATGCTGTAGATTTAAGCCGTAATATTTACTGGGAAGATGCTCAGACAAATGACCAGCATTTTGGCTTGCTGGCATTTGACTGTGGGAAAAAAGAAAGTGTTTGTTACGTGGACGGGGATACTTCCGAATGGACGGATAAAGATATGGTGATCCAATATGAAGACGGCTCTTTCATCAGTGTGAAGTATGATGCCTCCGATGTTTATTTATATCTCCATAAAAAGGACTTTGATCTGGAAAATGACACGCTGTATGTTCCGGTTGATACGACCCCTAAAACAGGCAGTACCCGTATGGAAAATTGTACAGCAGAATTTGAAAGACCTGCAGATTTTGTACTGATCTTAAATGGAAAAGATAATACTCGTCTGTTGGTTCAGGATCGGTATAATCCCATTCATGCCAATTATGAGGAAGATATTACAGGAGAAGATCCTTATATTGATCCACCAGCCAGGGACAGCGCTGTATTCGAAAATATCAGCATGGTATTACGGGATGTTATTGGTCAGTATCAGGATGCTGCCACACCGTTAAAAACCTTTGAAAGTGGAAAGTTGTATTATGGTAATGGAAATCCATCTGCATCTGATTATGATTCCAGGGCAGATTTTATCTGTAACGGAGATGATGTGGAAATTAGAATCCCATGGCAGCTGCTGAATTTTTCTGATCCGTCCCGAATGCAGATCCATGATGATTATTATGACGGAAATTATGGCATTGAAGCAGTAGGGATCAAAGAGATGTTTATAGGTTTTGGCGGAGAAGGAAATACAATCGAGATGGGAGGCCTTAAACTGAAAGGATGGGAGAATACAGTATCCTACCATGAAAGATTAAAAGAAGCATACCAGGTTCTGAAGACATACTGGACAGGAAAGGAATACGAATGATAGCACAGCTTGTGATTGTTTTTTATTTTATTGTCTGTGTGGAGATTATCATTTTTAACTGCTTTACAGAGATAATTTCAAGATATCGTTCCTGTGTTCTGAAAAGGAGGGAACAACGATATTGCGAAGAATACAGACATTTGTTTTTAGAAAATATAACGGAAAATAAAAAGCAGGAAAAAAGGTTGGTTAAAGAGCTTCATTCAACCAGTAGACTTCTGACGTTCAGTGAAGCATTATCTAAAGTTGAAAACAGTATGCCGGAACAATTCCAGCAGGGAATAGCATCTGTAAGTCGGCTGATGGAAGAACTGATACCGGTTTATAAAAGAAAATCGGATATGGAAAAGGCCTGCTTGGCTTATGTATTTGCCATATTTCATATGACGAAATTCCAGGCTAAGGAAATTGTTTTCCCATTTCTTTTTGACCTGCTTGGAAATAAAAGTCTCTATTGCAGGGAGAATGCTTTGCGGGCATTATACAGTTCAGAAGATATACACGCGGTTATGCAGGCATTGACATTTCTGGATGCAAATGAGCAGCTGCTTCCGCATAAAAAAATACTTGCAGATGGACTTCTTTCCTTCGATAAAAAAGAAGAACTGATACCACTCCTTTGGAAAAAAATGAGTGAATTTCATCCAAGGATGCAGGTAAGCTTGTTGGATTATATTCGATATGCATCGTCAAACTGGAAGGATGAAATGCTGTCTATGTTGGAAACAAGCCAGGATATGGAAATTCAAATCGCATGTGTCCGCTATTTTGGCAGATATCAGGATGAAAGAAGCGTTTCTTTTTTGCTTCATCACGCCGAAGAAGAAAAGGAAGGGGTCTGGGAATTGCAGAATGCCTGTATTTCTGCTCTTGCTGTGTATCCCGGACCGCAGACACTGGAAATCTTGAAAAAAGGGACTTCCAGTAAAAACTGGTATGTCCGTCATAATGCTGCAAAAAGCCTTGCAGTTCTGAATACAGATAGGGATGCATTAGCTGATATTTTACAGGGAAATGACCGCTACGCAAAAGAAATGTTAGAGTACCAGCTGGATGCAGTAAAAGCACAAAGGAGGGCGGGTTTATGACCGATGCATTTCGTTTTTTTCTGGAATGTATCAATCTGTTTTTTATTATATACCTGATTGGATATTCCAGCTTTTTGTTTTTGTCGGTTGTAGCAGGCGCAATTGAGCTGTACAGATCATACCGCCTTGAACAGCTGCACAATAAACTGTGGCAAAGCTATTACATACCGGTTTCCATTCTTGTTCCGGCTTATAACGAAGAGGTTACGGTGAAGGATACAGTCACTTCACTTCTCAACCTGGATTATAAACTATATGAAATTATAGTAATAGATGATGGTTCTAAAGACAAAACATCTCAGGTTCTGATCGATGTATTTCATATGGAGCGAGTGGAACGCCCGATCCGTCATCTGATCCAATGCCAGCCTGAGGAAGAGGTTTATGAATGCCCGAACCAGAAAGTGCCCATTACTTTGATTCGCAAGAAGAATGGCGGAAAAGCAGATAGCTTAAATGCCGGAATCAATGCAGCCAGGTATCCTTGGTTTATCTGTATGGATGCGGACTCTATTTTACAGCATGATTCGCTGGAGAAAATCGTTCGCCCGGTTCTGGAGGACGAAAATGTAATAGCCGTTGGTGGAAGTGTCCGCCCAGCCAATGGTGTTGTCATAAAAAAAGGTCATGTGATAAAATACAGGCTACCCAGAAATATAATAGCAAGAATGCAATCCCTGGAATATGCCCGTTCTTTTCTGGCAGCACGTATCCTGCTGGATAAAATCAATGCAAACATGATCATATCCGGAGCTTTTGGATTGTTTGAGAAAAAAACAGTGATTGCCGTAGGCGGATATGACAACAGTACAATGGGCGAGGATATGGAACTGGTAGTCAGACTTCATGAATTCAGCCGCATAAATCGTAAGCCATATAAGATTCATTTTGCCCAGGATGCCATCTGCTGGTCGCAGACTCCGGAAAAATTAAGTGAATTGGGCAAGCAACGGAAAAGATGGCAGAGAGGATTGTTCCAGTGTATGTGGGGACACCGTAAAATGCTGGCAAACCCACGGTACGGAGCTGTAGGACTTTTATCCTATCTTTATTTTCTGCTTTACGAATTATTGTCACCATTTATTGAACTTTTGGGTGTACTTACAATGGTTTTATCTGTGATGATGGATATGCTGAATGTGAAATTTATGCTGGTATTTCTTGCCTGCTATGCCCTGTATGGTATTTTACTCACATTAACTGCATATTTTTCAAGAATCTATACCATTGACCAGAGGGTTTCTTTTCGAGAACTGATCCTTGCTATTACTGCTTGTTTTTTTGAAACAACTTTTCTCCGCTTTTATCTGGAATTTGTCCGTGTGACTGCATTTGTGGGATACAAGAAGAACAAACTGAACTGGGGTAAACTGGAAAGAAAGAAAATGAACAGAATATAGTTTTATTACTATATAAACAGGGCATTTTAGAGCAGATAAAGTTCTATTTGATAACAAAATGATAACACGAGAGATTTTGGCATTATTTATTCGGAATCTTGTGGTTATCAGGTAATATGTGTGAACCAACAAAAAGGTCTTACTGAATTGAGTGAAATCAATTTGGTAAGGCCTTTTTCGTTGGTTTTTTATTTGTCGTTTTTTGGATGTAAACGGTAGAACCTAAGTACCTTGAAAAATATTCATATGGTTTCAGATGGTTTGCCTTCGAAATACACGCAGATACCGATCCTGGTTCAGGGCATAGGTAAATGCTTCCTTTATTTTGACGCTTTTTGATACCCTGTCTGAACTCTGTTTCAGGTACGCAAAGAAAGCATCCACCAGTGGTTTTACCACCAGCTGACGCTTGGCAGTCTGTTCATCTGATGAAAGACCGGAAAGCTTTCCTTCCTCCCGGTAGATCGCACGAATCTGGTTCATGATGAGGTACAAAACAGACTGTTTCCTCAGAACTTTCGGTATGACTTCCAGTGCCTCATGGAACTTGCGCCTGCAATGTCTGATGGAAAGTCTTACAGGTGCCATCATGGTGATTATAACGAGCAGGCCCTTTTGGTGTTTGCGGACACTTTGACTGGGTATCTTCAAGAATGCATAGATAATGGCAATAAACCGGCTACGATCTGCAAAAAAGAAAGAACCTGTATTGTTTTTCTTGTGTGCAGTAGAGCACTATAGTATAATAAAACTAGTTTTTTTGCATAAGATTAAAAGTTTAAATAGGATGATCGGCAAACCAGATGAAAGTCTGGGACGCAAAGCTACAGGGCCTGTAAAATGGCAGCCCCTTGAATGAAAAACTAAAACCCAACTGAAAATACGTCTAATAATCAAAATTCTGTTCTGAGGTCAAATAAAGCCCTAATAATGGATGTTCAAATTCAAATATCATGCTATAATTAAGGCATT
>NZ_JAMOKJ010000022.1:0-49580 GCF_023656595.1 Coprococcus intestinalis
AACTGAAACTTTCGGACAGAGTATACCTTTGTAGATGTGGAAATCGGATAGATCGGGATCTGAATGCGGCAATCAATATACGTGAAGAAGCACGCCGCATGTTGTTAGCAGGATAAATGGGAAATGTCTGTATCCAGACAATGAAAATATCCCATAACTGGGGAAAAATAAATCGCGGGGCACGCGAGGATAGCTTGTAGATACTTGGCTCAGTAGAGCCATTGAGCAAGAAGCCCCCACTTCAAAATCTGTGATTTAAGTGGTGGGAGCATGTCACTAATTTCTCTTTAGTGTCTATATCTAATTTAAGGATGGTCTGATATAATTTTCTGATGAAAAAGCTTGCAACAAAGACTTAACTGATGTATGATGAGATAGGTTAATTATTTGACAGTATTTAAGAAATGGAGATAAAGATTATGCTGAAATTTGATGAACAGAAGCAGCTGGACAGCGTCAATGGTGCTCTGGCTCTTCGCGGTCGTATTGAAGAAATTGTTGATGCTATTTGTGCTGAAGGATACAAGAATATCTGCTGGCTTGGCATTGGCGGTACATGGGCTTCTGCTCTGCAGGCTGAAGTGCATATGAAGGAGAAATCTGCTATTGAACTTTTCTCAGAGAATGCAGCTGAGTATGTGACAACAGGCAACAAGCGTGTCGGCAAAGGCACAATTGTGATTCTGTCTTCTGTTACAGGAAGCACGATTGAGATGGTTGAAGGTGTGAAGAAAGCACAGGCTGACGGTGCTAAAGTATTTGGTTTCATTGATAAGGCAGAAGCTGAACTGGCGAAGATGGTAGATTATGTGATTTCCTATCCGGCCAATGAACAGCTGAAGTTCTTCATGGTTGCAGACCGTTTCATGAAGAATGCAGGCGAGTTTGAAGATTACGATGAATATTATGCAGAAATGGATGCACATCTGGCTCAGGGTCTTGTAGATGTAGAGAAGGCTGCAGATGCTTTTGGTGCTGCTTACGCTGAAAAGCACTGCAATGACAAACTGCATTACTTTGTAGGTGCCGGCAATCAGTACGGCTCTACATATTCTTATGCAATGTGTTATTGGGAAGAACAGCATTGGCTGCGTACAAAGTCTATCCACAGTGCAGAATTCTTCCATGGTATGCTGGAAGTTATCGACAAAGATACACCTGTAACTGTATTTGTCGGTGAAGATTCCCAGAGAAGACTCAGCGAAAGAGTTGCAGCATTCCTGCCAAAGGTATGCGCCAACTACACAATTATTGATACAAAAGATTATCCGATCAAGGGTATCAGCGAGAAATACCGTGGCAGCATCAGCCATCTGATCAGCCATGCAGTTACTCAGAGAATCGATGCGCATATCGAGAAGATCAACTGCCACCCAATGGAGATCAGAAGATATTACAGACAGTTTGATTATTAAAATATAGTAACTGTTCAGAGCCAACCTCCAAAATGCTACGCATTTCGTCGGTGTGGCGTATCCGCCAAATAAAATTTCAAAAACAGTTTTAAAAATGCAAGCGTTTTATACCTGTTTTTTGAAATTTTGCCTGGCTCTGAACAGTTACAAATAGTGATAGAAAAGAAGAAGCATTGTACCTGCAATCACAGAGACAATGCTTCTTCTTTTGTCAAGTAGAAAGGAAAATTTATCAAAAATTAAAGTTATACGGCATTAAATCCAGCATCAAAAGCCCTGGCATTAGACTCGTTGAATTTGGATTTGCCTTTTTTGGCAAACATATGGTTCATAGCCAACAGCAGATCTGGTGTTTCTGGTGATGGGTTGTAGATATAACCGTCATTGCTGTATTTGACTGTACAGTTGGCTGTACCGCCACGCATAGCGGAACCATAGGATGGTACCCATGTGACGTGAATACCTTCACTTGCTGCGATATCAGAGATAATCAGGCCGGAAGTAAGGACACCCTGGCCGCCGGAGCCTGCAAATATAATTTCTTTCATTTATTTGGCCTCCTCTCTCCTGGTGATGAAGGCGCTCAGGTTGGCGGTATGTGTATTGAAAATGCGGTGGTGTTCGTGCCGTTAAACATGGTACAGGTAAGACAAGAAAACCTTACATGAATCTGCAGTATACACCGCATGTACTTGGTATCATGAAGAGCATCAAGAAAGCCTTTGACCCGAACAACATTCTGAATCCGGGTGTTATCATCGATTTAGATGATTAATGACCATAAATAAGCAGGTTTTGCTATATAACTTCCTCGACCAATGATATTGACCAATCATCATTGAACACTTACACAAAAAGACGATTCGCCGGGAATCGTCTTTTTTGTGTGCAGCAAAACCTGACCTTGTATATCTGTTTGTTCTATATTAAAATAGAAGTATTATTTATTATTTAAAGTAGAAATACTAAAATGAAATGGAAAGGAAGGTGGCAGAATTGGAGCTGGGGCTTTTTACGAGTGGCTATCAGCGGTATCCGTTGGAGCAGGCTTTTGAGGATGCCAGTCGTTTTGGCTATGATTATATAGAATTATGGGGCGGTTATCCGCATGCGTATGTGGAAGATCTGACGGCAAGAGGGGTTGGAGAAATTGACAGACTGATTCAAAAATACCGGATGCCTGTGAAATGTTTTACACCGGAGCACAATGGCTATCCCTTTAATTACATGGCCGGAGACGAATTTCAGTGGGAGCGATCAATGGTGTATTTAGAGAAAGCCATTGAGCTGACAGCGGCCATGGGCGCACCGATGATGCTTTTCTCGGCCGGTCATGCAGGGTATCAGATGACAGGACATGAGATTGAAGAACGGCTTCAGAAAAGTCTGGAACGTCTGACAGCAAAGGCAGAGCAGCAGAAGGTGAAGTTGATTTTAGAGCCTCTGACGATTTATGAGAGCAATGTTATTACAAGTCTAAATGACCTGGAACGGGCATTGGATAAAGTCCCGTCACCGTATCTGGTGGGCATGTGTGATCTGGCGGTGCCATATACAACAGGTGAACCGGCAGCGGAGTATGTCAGGCGTCTTGGCGGTCGATTCGGGTATCTGCATGTGATTGACAACGATGGCGTCAGTGATAGCCATATTCTGCCGGGGGATGGCAATATGCCTCTTGAAGGAATCCTTCGGGAAATCAGAAGGGCCGGATATGATGGCTGCGCTACCATTGAACTGGTGACAGGGTATCTGAAAGAACCGTCGGTGTATGCGGAGATAGCGATAAAAAGAATTAGGAGTATTTTATGAGAGAAAACAAAATGAAGAAAATAAGAATTGCAGCAGCTGGTGACAACTGCATGGATGTTTACGATAAAGAGAATAAGGCTTTTCCGGGAGGCAATCCTGTGAATGTGGCGGTTTATGTGGCACGTCTTGGCGGTGCGTCCGCCTATATCGGACCGGTGGGGACAGATGTCTACGGCAAGCAGATGATGGATGCCATTCAGGGCAAAGGTGTGGATGTTTCCCGGATGAAGATACTTGAGGGAACAACTGCTGTGACCCACGTGGAGATTGTGGATGGCGACAGAGTGCTTGGTGATTATGAAGAGGGGGTTATGGCCGATTTCAAGCTGGATGCGGAAGATATTGATTTCCTCAGCAGCTATGATATGGTTGTTTCCGGTCTCTGGGGCATGATTGAGAATGATCTGCCGGTTTTGAAGGAAAAAGGGGCAATAGTAGCCTTTGATTTTGCCACAAGACCGGATGATCCGGTATCTGTCAAGGCTATTCCGTATGTAGATTACGGTTTCTTTGCTGATGATGACAAGGATGAAGAAGAATTGAAGAAAATGCTGATTGACCTGCATGCCAAAGGACCGAAGGTGATGGTTGTTACCCGCGGCGAGAAGGGCAGCATGGCTTATGACGGCGAGAAGTTTTATTATGGTGGTATTGTGCCTTGCGAAGTGGTGGATACCATGGGGGCAGGCGACAGCTTTATTACAGGATTTCTTTATGCTATTTGCGAGGGAAAAGGAATTCAGGAAGCTATGGCGGACGGTGCGGCTAACAGCAGTGTGACCATTGCCTATTCCGGCGCTTGGTAGGATACAAACAGAAACAGGAATTTGAGTGAATAATGAGCCAAAACCTATGTGAACAATAAAGGATAGAATGCGGCGATACAAATGGTATTAAATTTAAGAAAAAATATACTGATTTTGAATGATTTGTCTATATCCTGCCGGCTGATTCGTTCAGACAGACGTTCCTTGGGGCTTGAGATAAGAAAAATTCCGGAGGGCGGAGCGGAACTTCTGATTCGTGCACCAAGGCGGATGAAGATAGCGTATATTGAATGGTTTATCAATGAAAAAGAACGGTGGATAACTGAGAAATATTTGGCTGCACTTGTGGAAAAACCAGGTCCGCAAATGATGGAAATTCCGGAATATGTGACGGAACAATGGCTTCGGACAGAAGGGGCTGAAAGATTCCAGCAAAAGACGGCTTTTTGGGCGGCAAGAATGAAAGTGACTTACGGCAGGATCACGATCCGTGATCAGAAAACACGGTGGGGAAGCTGTAGCAGTCGGGGAAACTTGAATTTTAACTGGCGGCTGCTTCTGATGCCGGAGAGGGTTATGGATTACGTGATTGTCCATGAACTGGCCCACCGGCGGGAAATGAACCATTCTGCGGTTTTCTGGCAGATCGTCGAAACGTATCTGCCGGATTACCGGGAACGGCGGCAGTGGCTGAAAGAAAATGGTGTTCGGTATGCCGGGCCTGTTGAACTGCCGAAGTACTAGAGTAAGCAGGCACTGAAATCTTCAGATAAAATGACTGTCGAATTCGGCTAAGCGGCCACAGACTTTTTCTCAGGGATTTGAGAAAGCATAATGGCGGCAAACATCAGCAGACAGCCGCAGAGTTCTTTCGGAGACAGATACTGATGCAGGATAATCCATCCGGCTAACAATGAAAATGCAGATTCCAGACTCATAAGGAGTGAGGCAATAACGGGATCTGTATTTTTTTGTGCCACGATCTGCAGCGTATAACCTACCGCACAGGAAAGTACACCTGCATAAAGGAGAGGCTGCCATGCTGTCAGAATGGCATGGAGATTCGGTGATTCTGTCAGCATGGCAGGTATGCCGCAGATGATGCCGCAGGTGAAAAACTGAATGCAGGACATGCGGACACCATCGACTTTTGGTGAAAAATAGTCCACCACCATAATATGAAACGAAAAACAAAAAGCGCAGATAAGGACAAGAATATCACCTTTGCCCAGGGAAAGACTTTCTGTCATGCAGAGCAGGTACAGGCCGATGACGGAGAGTCCGACACTGATCCAGGCAATAAGACGGACTTTTTTACCCACAAAAAGGCCGAGGATCGGGACAATCACGATATACATGGCGGTGATAAATCCAGCCTTGCCAACGGTTGTGTAGATAATGCCAACCTGCTGAAAAGAACTGGCAATTGCCAGAAGGATACCGCAGACAATACCGCCGATGATCAGTGTTTTCTTGTCAGATACGGATGAGGAGGATGTCGATGCAATGTCGGTGGCAGAGACCGCATCACTGTTGGAAGCGTTGACGGTTGCTGCGGATTGTCGGTTGACTTTGTCAAGTAATGGAATAAAAAGCAGCAGAACAAAAGTACCGATAAAATTTCTGACAGAGTTAAAGGTAAATGGACCGACATAATCCATCCCCACACTCTGTGCGACAAAAGCAACACCCCAGATGAAGGCGGTCAATAAGAGCATCAGATTGCTTTGCATTTTTTTTGAATTCATATTTGTCTCTCCTTTAGGTGACCATCTATTATTCGTTAAGGCACATGCAGGCTGTTTTTGTTCGGTATCGGTATGGATAAAGACGTAAAACATGTGCTTTTTGATGTTTTATAGTGGTAAAGTATTGTAATAAGGTTTATAATAGCACATGTATCTATGAAAATAAAAGAAAAATGCATAAAATTTGAAAAAAACACTTGATTATCGACAAAAATAGTGTATTTTATGTAATTAGGAAATTATTTCGAAATTGTCGGAGGATTAAATCATGAAGATCGTTGTAAAATTCGGCGGAAGTTCCCTTGCAAGTGCCGAACAGTTTAAAAAAGTTGCGGATATTATTCACGCAGACCCACACAGAAGATTTGTTGTCCCTTCTGCACCGGGCAAGCGTTTTGATGGAGATACAAAAGTTACAGATATGTTATATGGATGCTATGATCTGGCAGAAGCCGGCAAGGATTTTGATGGTGCATTGGCAGACATCAAGGCCCGCTATGATGAAATTATTGAAGGACTTGGGCTGGATCTGACACTGGACAAAGAGTTTGAGACAATTCATGAACAGTTCCGTCTGAAAGCAGGAAGAAATTATGCCGCATCCAGAGGTGAATATCTGAATGGTATCGTGCTGGCCAATTATCTTGGTTTTGAGTTCATTGATGCAGCTACAGTTATCCGTTTTGATGATGCAGGCAATTTTGAAGCAGACAGAACAGATTTGATTTTGTCTTCAAGATTGAAAGATGTTGAATATGCCGTTGTGCCTGGTTTCTATGGGGCTCAGGATGATGGTGTGGTGACAACTTTCTCCAGAGGCGGTTCTGATATCACAGGTTCTATCGTGGCAAAGGCTGTCCATGCGGATGTATATGAGAACTGGACAGATGTTTCTGGTTTCCTTGTGGCAGATCCGAGAATTATCAAGAATCCTGAAGCGATTGAAGCAATTACATATAAGGAACTGCGTGAGCTTTCTTACATGGGCGCATCTGTACTGCATGAAGATGCTATTTTCCCGGTACGTAAAGAGGGCATTCCGATCAATATCCGCAACACAAATAAGCCGGATGATCTGGGCACATGGATTGTAGAAAGCACATGCCGTAAACCGAAGCATACAATTACCGGTATTGCCGGCAAGAAAGGCTTTGCATCGATTAATATTGAAAAAGATATGATGAACTCCGAAATCGGATTTGGCAGAAAAGTTCTGCAGGTATTTGAGGATAATAATCTTTCTTTCGAACATATGCCGTCAGGCGTCGATACAATGACTGTGTTTGTACACCAGTCAGAGTTTGAGCACAAAGAACAGCAGGTCATCTCAGGTATTCACCGTGCAGTTCATCCGGATCTTCTGGATCTTGAATCCGGTCTGGCACTGATCGCGGTTGTGGGACGCGGTATGAGAGATACGCGTGGTGTGGCAAGTAAAGTATTCGATGCACTGGCCAAGGCGAATATCAATATTAAGATGATCGACCAGGGCTCCAGTGAGCTGAATATTATTATCGGTGTGAAAGAGAAGTATTTCGAGGATGCGATCAAAGTCATCTATGATGCTTTTATCACCAATGCAGCACCGGCTAAATAGTCATCACGCAATATTGGCATAACATCAGTCTAAAAACATATAACCATAGTAGGAGTTATAATTGACGCTTATTCGCTGATATGTTAGAATGAGTGAGAAAAGTCCGGTACGAAGCCGGCTGTGAATTTTAGAGAGACGATATAGAATAAAGATAACTGAACAGTTACATATCAAGGCCACGAAGGCGTTTGAGCGTGAATACCCATATGTGTGAGATATGGTTTAGCTCGGTACGTTTTCGTGGCTTTCGTTTTGCATGGGGAGGGACAATATGGACGTTTTAAAGCTACTGGAAGATGTGAAAAATGATAAGGTTTCACTGGAAGAGGCAGCTAAGGAATTAAAGCAGCTGCCTTATGAGGATCTGGGATTTGCCAAGTTGGATCATCATCGGCAGATTCGTTCCGGATTCGGCGAGGTTGTATTTTGCAGTGGCAAATCGGATGAGCATTTGCTGAAGATTTATGAGACATTTTATAAAACTGATACAGAGGTACTCGGTACGCGCGCTTCTGAGCATCAGTATGAGCTAGTGAAAGCCGTTATACCGGAAGTGACTTATGATCCGCTGTCAAGAATTTTGAAGATTGAGAAGCCCGGAAAGGAAAGAATTGGCCGTGTGGCTGTCTGTACAGCCGGTACGGCAGATATTGCAGTTGCTGAAGAAGCAGCACAGGTGGCGGAATATTTTGGCACCAACGTTGATAGATTTTATGATGTGGGTGTTGCAGGCATTCATCGTTTATTTGCCAAACTGGAAGAAATTCGCAAAGCCAACTGTATTATTGCTGTTGCCGGTATGGAGGGAGCACTTGGCGGTGTTCTGGCGGGCCTTGTTGAAGTACCGGTGATTGCTGTTCCGACTTCTATTGGTTATGGTGCGAACTTCGGCGGTCTGTCAGCACTTTTGACAATGCTGAATTCCTGTTCCAATGGCATTACTGTTGTCAATATTGATAATGGTTACGGTGCCGGCTATATCAGTACACAGATTAACCGTTTGGCAGTCAAAGCCTATAAGCCGGAATAACAGAGACGGGGATTTGGCGGCAATATCATATAGATGAAGCAGTGCCTGCCTGAGAAATTGATTTTGAGCAGTCTATTGTAATTTAAGTATAAAGATAAGGGGATTTGTAAAATGAGCAAGAAAGTTTTATATCTGGAATGTTTTTCGGGTATCAGCGGGGATATGACGGTTGGTGCATTATTAGATCTTGGGGCAGACCCGGAAGTATTAAAACAGTCATTGGATTCACTGCATGTGGATGGTTATGAGGTAAAGATCGGCAGAAGCAGCAAGTGTGGTATTGATGCCTGCGATTTTGATGTGCTGATACCAGATCAGCCGGAATATGATGAAGGCCATATGCATCACCATGATGATGACCACGATCACGAACATCACCACCATGATGATGACCACGATCACGAACATCATCACCACGATGATGACCACGACCACGAACATCATCACCACGATGATGACCACGATCACGAACATCATCACCACGATCATGACCATCATCATCATGATCACGGCCATGGTCATCATCATGCGCATGTACATAGAAATATTCATGATGTATTCGCAGTGATTGATAGACTTGAGAATGAGCATGTTAAGACATTAGCGAAAAAAATGTTTATGATTGTTGCGGAAGCAGAGTCTAAAGCCCATGGCCTGCCGATTGAAGAAGTGCATTTCCATGAAGTAGGTGCCATTGATTCTATTGTAGATATTATCAGTGTGGCTGTCTGTGTGGACAATCTCGGTGTGGACGATATTGTCGTTTCCGAATTATATGAGGGATCCGGCCATGTGCATTGTCAGCATGGTATGATGCCTGTGCCTGTACCTGCAACTGCGAATATTGTTGCGGCTAATCATCTGCCGATGAAGATTACGGACGCTCAGGGAGAAATGGTCACACCGACAGGTGCAGCGATTGCAGCTGCTCTTCGTACGCAAGATCATTTGCCAGAGGATTATCAGTTACTGAAGATCGGCCTTGGTGCCGGCAAGAAGGATTTCCCGAAGGCAAATGTTTTGAGAGCAATGCTGCTTGAGACAAAGGATCAGCCACAGACAGGTGAGGAAGAAGATATCTGGAAACTGGAGAGCAACATTGATGACTGTTCAGGCGAAGTTCTCGGCTATACAATGGAGCGTCTTTTGGCTGCAGGGGCGAGAGACGTATGTTATGCGCCGATTTACATGAAGAAGAATCGTCCGGCCTATATGCTTCATGTGCTGTGCGACCGCAGACAGATTCCTGCAATGGAAGAAATTATTTTTAATGAGACGACAACCATCGGTATTCGCAGATATAAGGTTGAGCGTACAATTTTAAAACGTCATGAAGCAAAAGCCAAAACGGCTTATGGCGAAGTGGAATTAAAAATTTGTGAGAAGAATGGTATCGTTTATCGTTATCCTGAATATGAAAGTGTTAAAAAGCTTTGTGAGGCAGCCGGTGTACCGTTTAAAGTTGTATATCAGGCAGCCTGTGAAGCAGAAATCAGTGAATAAACAGCATGGAAAGCGTGCTGTAAATGAAATAAAATGTCGAACAGGGCATCAGGTATGAGACACAAGAAGTGAGGAATCAGACATGGAAATCAGAACACGTTTAGTAAATTATATGAAGGAATTGGGGGATAAGGATCTGTGTGTGGCTTTTTCAGGCGGCGTGGACAGCTCAGTTATCTTAAGGGCAGCCTGTGAGGCGGCAGCAGCTAATGGTAAAAAGGTGTACGCAGTGACCTTTGAGACAAAACTGCATCCAAAGGCAGACTTGCCACAGGCTCAGAAAGTGGCCAAAGAAGCAGGCGCTATTCATCATGTTATCTATGTCAATGAGCTGGATAATGAGGAGATGCTCAACAATCCTGTGAACAGATGCTATCTCTGCAAAAAATATTTGTTCCAGAATTTGCTGACATTTGCCGCTGAAAAGGGTATCGATACAATCATGGAAGGCAACAATGCAGATGATCTTCTTATCTATCGACCGGGAACACAGGCAGTTAAAGAGCTTGGAGTATTAAGTCCGCTGGCAGAGCTGGGGATTACAAAGGCACAGGTGCGTGAAATTGCAGCAGATATGGGACTTTCATGTGCCAGCCGTCCATCTTCTCCTTGTCTGGCAACACGACTGCCGTATGGTACACCGATTTCATTCGAACTGCTTGCAAGGGTGGATGCCGGTGAACAGTGGCTGAAGGAGCAGGGATTCCCAATTGTCCGTCTGCGTGTTCACGGTGATATTCTGCGTATTGAAATTGACAAAGAACGTTTTTCGGATTTTATTGCAATGGCAGATAAGATCACAGCAAAAATGAAGGAACTTGGTTTCGTCTATATTACATTGGATGCGGAAGGTTTTCGCTCAGGCAGCATGGACGTACATATTGTGAAATAGACAGAAAAGAAATAAAGTAAAATGAGCCGTTCCGGGACTGAAATAGAAGAAACGATGCCCGGAACGGTTTTTGTGTCAATGATAAAAAGCCGGAAAGGAAGCAGTTGATTCTTATGAAACACAGGCAATAATGTGCTCATATTCAGATGGTCTGAAATGCACAATAAAATGCTGCTGCTGTTTCTGAGAAAGATAATAGCACGGAATATTTTCAAGACCAAGCGCTCTGGCTTTATGCAGACGGTGATTGCCGTCGATCAGCAGCAAATGATCTTTGGAAAGCTCGGCAACCACCAGAGGCTTTGTCAGATCGGAGGCCATGGCCCGGGTGTGACTGACTCTGGCATCATTATGGTCAGCCAGTAAAGCGGTGGAAAGTGTCTGGATTGTATAAGAATCAGGATGTTGTTCAATGTCTTCAAGAATAGAAGTGACATCCCAGATGAGAATACCGTTGTCTGTTGCAAAATGATATTTCTGTCGCATAAATCAAACCCTCTGTAAATGGAAAAAGTTGGTAACAACGAAAAAAGGCAACGTGCGATAGACGCCGTTGCCTTTTACTGCTCTATCATAGCATAATATTTTTAAAATGTATATCCCCCTAATTTAAAAATATTGATTTATGGGTGCAGATATAGTATGATAATCAGAGAATTTTATGAAAAAGAATTTAGGAGGCGTAATGTGAAGCGGTTTATTAACGATACGAAAAAGTACTGGAAATATACCTTATACGCTGCAAAGTCACAGTTGAAGACAGAGGTAGCCAATTCCTACCTGAACTGGATCTGGTGGGTGCTTGAGCCATTCTGTTTTATGTTGATTTATGCATTTATTTTTGGGTATATGCTGGGGCGTAAGGAATTATATTACAATGTTTATATATTTGTGGGTCTTGCCATCTGGGATTTCTTCAACAGATGTATCAAGAGTTCTGTCAGAATGGTGAAGCGCAACAAGTCCATTGTGTCGAAAGTGTATTTGCCGAAGCACACATTGATTATGTCTGATATGATGGTGAACGCATTCAAGATGCTGATCTGCTTTGGCCTTTCAGCCGGCATGATTATTTACTATAGAGTACCGATTGGCTGGCAGGCACTCTATGCGATTCCCGCATTGATCACGATGATCATATTTACGTTCGGATGCTGCTGTATATTGCTTCATCTGGGAGTTTTTATTGATGATATGGCTAATGTGATTAATATTGTGCTGCGTTTTGTGTTTTATTTGACAGGTATTTTCTATAATATTAATATTTTTCCGGAGCCAATTTATAGTCTGGTACTGAAGGGAAATCCGCTGGCATTTATGATTTCAGGTTTCAGAGATTCTATCCTGTATCAGACAGTACCTTCGAGAAAATGGTTGTTATTCTGGTTTGTCATTTCAGTGGCACTGGCTGCATTTGGTGTGCGGAACATTTATAAGAATGAGAATACGTATGTAAAGGTAATATAATATGGAAGAATATGCAATTACAGTCAAAGATTTAAAGATTCGTTATAAAAGTGTACAGGCCTATTCAATCAAAAAGAGTCTGCTTCGGTTGAAAGGTGTGGAGGCGAAAGCCTTTGAAGCCGTGCGCGGCATCAGTTTTGAAGTTAAGCAGGGCGAAATCCTTGGTATTACAGGCAAGAATGGAAGCGGCAAATCAACACTGCTTCGCGCATTGGCACATATCTTTTCTGCGGATGAAGGTAGTATTGATCTGCATGGCCATTCTGTTTCACTGCTGGCCATTGGTGTTGGATTCAAGAATGAGATGACAGGACGTGAGAATATCATGCTGTCAGGTATGCTGCTTGGATTCAGCGAGAAAGAAGTACAGGAACGTATGGAGGACATCATCGAATTTGCCGGATTGGGTGAATTTATTGATATGCCGGTGCGTACCTATTCAAGCGGTATGTATTCCAAGCTCGCATTTTCTATTACGGCCATTCTTGAAACAGATATCATGCTGATTGATGAGGTACTCAGTGTAGGTGATGAGAAGTTCAAGAAGAAGAGCTATGAGAAGATGAAATCACTGATCTCACAGCGCAACCGGACGGTTGTTATTGTGTCACATAATCTTAAGACTTTGGAAGAATTGTGTGATCGTGTTATGTGGATGCATGAAGGCAAGATTGTGAAGATCGGTGAACCGGTTGAAGTATTGAATGAGTATCGGGAGTTCATGAAATAGATGATGAAAGGAAGCGATAGGATGAATGGCCTGCTGTCAGTCATTATACCTGCTTATAACGAGCAGGAGATGATACCAAAAGCCGCAGCGACAATTGCAGAGATACTTGAGCAGGCAGAGATTTCCTATGAATTGCTTTTTGTGAATGATGGTTCCAGGGATCTTAGCTGGCAGTGTATAGAAGAAGCTGCGGATCAGAATCCAAGCATCCGCGGATTGAATTTTTCGAGAAATTTCGGCAAAGAATCGGCGATGTTTGCCGGTTTATCAGAAGCAGCGGGAGATTGTGTGGTCGTGATTGACTGCGATCTGCAGCATCCGCCGGAGAAAATTGTCGAAATGTATCGGCTCTGGCAGGAAGGATACGAAGTTGTTGAGGGCATAAAGAGTAGCAGAGGCAAAGAAAGTCCTGTTCATACATTTGCGGCTTCATGCTTTTACAAATTGATTGGGAGTGCGACGGGATTTGATATGAGCCGTGCATCTGATTTTAAGCTGCTGGATCGGAAAGCGGTGAATGTTCTCCTGAATATGAAGGAGAAGAATGCGTTTTTCAGAGCTCTTTCATCCTGGGTTGGATTTAAGACAACAGAGGTTCCTTTTGAAGTGCAGGAGCGGGAAGCCGGTGAGTCCAAGTGGTCTGTGAAGGCCCTTACCAGGTATGCCATTTCCAACATTACATCATTCTCGGCTGCGCCGATGCAGATTGTGACATTTTTGGGCGTTGTCATGCTGATTGTATCCGTTGTTCTTGGTGCCATTGCACTTGGGCAGAAGATATCAGGAGTGGCGCTTGGCGGTTTTACAACGGTGATTATCATACAGCTTTTTACCGGAAGTATTATCATGATCAGTTTGGGAATTATCGGGTATTATATTGCTAAGATTTATGATGAAGTCAAGGGACGCCCCCGTTTTATTATTGCATCCACCTGCGGAAAGACGCAGTCGGGGAATAACGGGAAAACGGCAGGAGAGAAATAGAAGGTGACAGAATTGAAAACAATAGTTGAGTTGTACAATGATGATAATCGCAGACCGGAAGTTATGGAAAGGGCAGGAGAAATCCTGAAAAAGGGCGGACTTGTAGCTTTTCCGACAGAAACGGTGTACGGACTGGGTGGAGATGCTCTGAATCCTGAAGCGTCGGCCAGAATTTATGCGGCAAAGGGACGGCCATCGGATAATCCGCTGATCGTGCATATCGCAGATATGGAAGCGCTTAAAGTACTGGCATCGGAAGTCCCTGAGAAAGCCAGACTGCTGGCGGATCGTTTTTGGCCGGGACCATTGACCATGATTATGCCTAAATCAGATGCGGTGCCTTATGCAACAACAGGTGGTCTGGATACAGTTGCTATTCGTATGCCATCGCATCCGACAGCTTATGAATTGATCAGAAGCTCCGGTGTGTATATTGCGGCACCGAGTGCCAACACATCAGGCAGGCCAAGTCCGACAACTGCACAGCATGTCTATGAGGATTTGAATGGACGTATTGATATGATTATCGACAGCGGCAAAGTGGATATCGGATTGGAATCTACCATTGTGGATCTGACCGGAGAGATACCAACGATTCTGCGCCCGGGCTATATAACGAAGAAAATGCTGGAAGAGGCTGTGGGCCCTGTGACCATTGACAAGGCAATTCTTGCAGATCATGAGGATCCGAATCTTCGTCCAAAGGCGCCGGGAATGAAATATAAGCATTACGCACCGAAGGGCGATCTGGTTATTGTGGAAGGAAAGAAGCAGGCAGTGGCCGAGACAATCAATCATTTAACAAAGATGAATGCAGAAGCCGGATTAAAAACAGCAGTTATTGCTTCTGATGAGAATTTATCTCTTTATGATGCGGACTGCAAGATCAATATCGGGTCCAGAGAACATGAGGAAAGCATTGCGGCTAATCTGTATGAAGTCCTTCGTGAAATGGATGAGATGGGGGTTCAGAAGATGTATTCGGAGAGTTTTGCCGGCGGCGGACTTGGCGCGGCCATTATGAATCGCCTGCTGAAAGCGGCCGGACATCATGTGATCCGCGTATAATATTTAAGGTACTCAGCCGGATGCCTGGAGGCATGGACAAAGGGTATCCGGACAATATATATAACAAAGGAGAATGAGAAAATGATAGCACTTGGATGTGATCATGGTGGTTATGAACTGATGCAGGAAGTGATAAAATATCTGGAGGAGCACGGCCTGGAATATAAGAATTACGGTACTTATTCCACAGATTCCTGTGACTATCCGGATTATGCCAAAAAGGTAGCAGAAGCAATTCTTGCAGGTGAATGTGAAAAAGGTATTCTGATCTGCGGTACAGGCATTGGTATTACAATTGCAGCCAACCGTTATGAGGGAATCAGAGCGGCCAACTGTACAAACAGCTTTATGGCGGAAGCTACAAGAGAGCATAATGATGCCAATATTCTTGGTATGGGAGCACGTGTCATTGGTGTGGGCACTGCATTGAAGATTGTGGATACATTCCTGAATACACCATTTTCCAATGATGAAAGACATAAGAGAAGAATTGCAAAGATTGAACATTAAAGCATCAAATCATCCGCCGGGCAGGCGGCAGTGCCTGCCTTTAACGGGTGATTTTTGCTGTTTATATGAATAATGAACAAAAGGAGGATAAAGATGTCAGAAAAGAGGCAAGATTATATCAGCTGGGATGAGTATTTTATGGGGGTAGCAAAGCTTGCAGGGCTAAGATCTAAGGATCCGAACAGTCAGGTTGGTTCCTGCATTGTCAGCCCGGATAATAAGATCCTGTCCATTGGTTATAATGGTTTTCCGAGGGGGTGTTCGGACGATGTATTCCCCTGGAGCCGAGAAGGCGATGAATTGGATACCAAGTATTTTTATGTTACTCACAGCGAATTGAATGCTATTTTGAATTACCGCGGAGGCAGCCTGGAAGGAAGCAAAATTTATGTGTCATTGTTTCCGTGCAACGAATGCTCCAAGGCGATTATCCAAAGCGGAATTCGAGAGATTATCTATGATTCGGATAAATATGGTGACACACCGGCTGTTATAGCATCGCGAAAAATGCTGGATGCAGCGGGTGTTCATTATCGCCGTTATATTCGGAGCAGGCGGGAACTGAAGATAACAGTATAAAAAACAATAAACAAACGTTGAGCAGTTTGCATGAATTGTTTGTGTGCAAACTGTTCAATATATACATTGAATAGATACAGAATTATGTATACAGTAGACATGTTAAATAGTAAACATGACGCTATGCAAAAGAATTATAGACATATTTATTAAAATTTGCTAAAATAATTATTGAGCGAATTTTGAAACAGATAGAGTAATCATAAAAGGGAGAGAGAGGATGAGAGATAAGCATGGTATAGGACAGGCGATTGTGATGATCACACAGCTCAGCATCAATATGCTTGTACCTGTTTTTATGTGTCTGTTTATTGGTATCTGGCTGGATAAGCGATTGGGTACAGGATGGCTGACACTTGTTTTTCTGATTCTTGGTATTATGGCATCTATTCGTTCAATGTTCATCACGTTAAAGCCATTGTTGAAGGGAGAAAGAGAGAAGAAGGATGAAGCATTTAAAAAGCAACTGGATGAGCAATTTAAAGACTCAGAATGAAGCACTTGCGGATCTGATTCTTGGTATCCTGATATTTGGCATACTGGTAGTATTTGTGGGACTGTTTGTGGCCCCGGATAAAGCAGCCTTTGTGTTGGGTGCAGTACTTGGTACAGCGACTTCCGTAATCCGAGCCGTGCATATGGCGGTGACACTTGATCGGCAGCTGGATTACGGTGAGAAGGATGCAAGAGCTTATGCGGCACGTAATTATGGTATTCGTTATCTGATTATGATCGCAGTGCTTCTTGTTTCAACCAGACTGGGTGTTTCCGGCATGGCGGGAGCTGTCATCGGATTGTTTTCGATGAAGCCTGCTGCGATTCTGAGTCCTCAGATTCACAAGTATATTTATACCAGAATTTTTGGCAAAGGAAGGTGAAGTTATGGGCAATGAAGTCGACTTTATGGTACATGGATATGTTCCTCTGAACATTTTCGGCCATGAAGTCTGGTTGACGACAACACATGTCTGCCTGCTGATTGTCTGCCTTTTTATGCTGGTCATAGGGCTGATTGTCAACAACAAGATGAAGCACGCAACAGAGGTGCCGGGAATGGTACAGAACATTGCGGAGCTTTATGTGGAAATGATGGACGGCGTGGTCCAGTCAAGTATGTTCAGGCATTGGGGCAAATATGCCAACTATATCCTGACAATTTTCATGTTCCTTCTGTTTTCCAACATTTCGGGTCTTTTCGGACTCAGACCGCCAACTGCTGATTACGGTGTGACATTGCCGCTGGCATTGATCACATTTGTTTTGATTCAGTTTAATGCATTCAAGTGGAAGGGTGTTGGAGGCTATGTGAAGGATCTGATGGATCCAATCCCATTATTCCTGCCACTCAATATTATCAGCGAATTTGCAACGCCGGTTTCACTGTCGCTGCGTCTGTTTGGTAATGTCATGGCCGGAACCATTATGCTGGCATTGTATTACGGCATGCTGCCTGTGCTGGCAACAGTAGTGATTCCGTCATTCTTACATGCATATCTTGACTTATTCTCCGGAGCAATCCAGGCATATGTCTTCTGTATGCTGTCAATGACATTTATCTACCAGAAAATGCCGGAATAAAATATCCGGACAATCAAAATTTTATTTTTTTAAGGAGGAAATATAATGAATGGTATAACAAATGAAGGTTTAGTATTAGCGTGTTCAGCAATTGGCGCCGGCCTCGCTGTTATTGCCGGTATCGGACCTGGTGTAGGCCAGGGTATTGCAGCCGGTCATGGTGCATCTGCAGTTGGACGTAACCCGGGTGCTAAGGGTGATATCATGAAGACAATGATTCTTGGTCAGGCCGTTGCCGAGACAACAGGTCTTTATGGTCTGGTTATCGCTCTGATCCTGCTCTTCGCCAACCCATTATTGGGCAAACTGTAAGATCAGACAATATTGTTTAAGCAACAATATAAAACAGAGATATTCTGAAAGGAGGCTTAAACTTGGAGGACAGATTGTTTGGGCTTGACGTGCAGCTCCTGTTCGATGCGTTTGTACTGTTTGTTGTGATTATGATCATGTACGCCATCATGAGCAGGCTCTTCTTTAAGCCGGTGCGTGCATTCCTTGAACAGAGAAAGCAGGCAGTGGCAGCAGACAGAGATGAAGCACAGCAGCTTCAGGAAGCAGCCGAGGTATCAAAGGCGGCTTATGAAGAAAAGCTGAAGGCTGTACACAAAGAAGCCGAAGAGATTCTATCCGCATCCAGAAAAGCTGCAATGAAGCAGCAGGATGCCATTATTGACCAGGCGAAGTCAGAAGCCTCTGCAATCATGGAACAGGCAGACAGGGAAACAGTATCTGAAAAACAGCGTATCAAAGCGGATGTGAGAAAAGAGATGTGCGGACTGGCACTTGCAATGACAGGACGGTTTGCAGATCAGGCTGATCCACAGCGCGGAGAAGTTCTTCTTGAGGAAGCGCTGAAGGAAATGGGTGGTGGAGCATGGTTGAATTAATTGTTACAGCGATCAATGTGTTCATCCTGTTTTTCCTGATAGGATACCTTGTCTCGGATATGCTGTCCGGAATGCTGACTAAGCGTCAGGAACGGATTGCTGATGACATCAACACAGCCCGTATGAGTAAAGAAGAAGCACTGGCTCTTAAGAATGATTATGAGCACAGACTGGCTGATTTTGAAAGTGAAAGGGCTGATATTCTTGAGAATACACGCAGGAAAGCTGCACAGATGGAAGAGAGAATTCTGCTGGATGGACAGCAGGAGGCTGACAGAGTGATTGCCCGTGCGAAGAGAGAAGCTGAGTTGAAGAAGACGAAGCTTATGGAAGAGGTCAGACATGATATGATCATGGCTGCATCTATCACAGCATGCAAGCTGGCAGCAGAAACTCTTGATGACAAGAAGCAGGCGGTATATATTCAGGAAATGCTGGATGAGATGGGTGAATCAACATGGCAGAATTAATTGATAAGACATATGGAGAGGCATTGTTTCAGCTGAGCCTTGAAGAAGGCAAGGTAGAACAGTATGCCGATGAAGTAAGAAGCATCAAAGAAGCCATTGCTGAGAACCCTGAATTCATGGTTTTACTGGACCATCCTCAGATTACGAGGGAAGAGAAAGTGGAAGTTATGAGAAACTGTCTGGATGGCAGAGCCTCTGACAGTGTGACCGGCTTCTTTGTTACCGTTATTCAGGCGGGAAGACAGCATTTTCTTATGGGAATGATTGATTATTTCCTGGATGCTGTCAGAAAGTATCAGCATATTGGCATAGCAGATGTGACCAGTGCCTGTGCATTGAGTGATGCGCAGAAGGCGGCCGTTGAAAAACGGCTTTTGGAGACAACGGGTGATGTCTCCATTGAGATTAATTATCAGGTAGATCCTGAGATCATTGGAGGATTGGTTATCCGGATCGGTGACAAGGTTGCCGATAATAGTATCCGGACCCAGATCAATACTCTGACGAAGGCTATATTAAACAGCTAGAAAGAAGGTGCCAAAAGCTCCATGAATTTAAGACCTGAAGAAATTAGTTCAGTTATTAAAGAACAGATTAAGAGATATAAATCAGAACTTGAAGTATCAGATATTGGTACAGTTGTTCAGGTAGCGGATGGTATTGCGCGTATTCACGGACTTGAGAATGCGATGCAGGGCGAACTTCTTGAATTCCCGGGTGACGTTTATGGTATGGTCATGAACCTGGAGGAAGATAATGTTGGTGCCGTTTTGCTCGGCAGCAACAGAAATATCAATGAGGGAGACGTTGTTAAGACAACAGGACGAGTAGTTGAGGTACCGGTTGGTGACGCAATGCTTGGACGTGTTGTCAATGCTCTTGGTCAGCCAATCGATGGCAAAGGCCCTATTGATACCAATGCTTTCCGACAGATTGAGAGAGTAGCCCATGGCGTTATCGAGAGAAAGAAAGTCGATACACCGTTACAGACAGGAATTAAGGCGATTGACGCCATGATCCCGATTGGCCGTGGTCAGCGTGAGCTGATTATCGGTGACAGACAGACTGGTAAGACAGCCATTGCCCTTGATACGATTATCAATCAGAAAGGACAGGATGTCCTTTGTATCTATGTTGCAATTGGTCAGAAACAGTCGACAGTATCTTCTATTGTACACACACTGGAATCCTTCGGAGCCATGGATTATACAGTTGTTGTTGCAGCAACAGCATCCGAACTTGCACCATTGCAGTATATCGCGCCATATGCGGGCTGTGCGATCGGTGAAGAGTGGATGGAGCAGGGCAAGGATGTCCTCATTGTTTATGATGACTTGACAAAGCATGCTGCTGCTTATCGTACACTTTCCTTGCTTCTCCGCAGACCACCAGGGCGTGAAGCATACCCAGGTGACGTTTTCTACTTGCATTCAAGACTTCTGGAACGTGCTTCCAGACTGTCCGATGATCTGGGCGGCGGTTCATTGACTGCACTTCCGATCATTGAAACACAGGCAGGCGACGTATCTGCGTATATTCCGACGAACGTTATCTCCATCACAGACGGACAGATCTACCTTGAAACAGAAATGTTCAACTCAGGTTTCAGACCAGCGATCAATGCCGGACTTTCTGTCAGCCGAGTTGGTGGTGATGCGCAGATCAAGGCAATGAAGAAGATTGCCGGTCCTATCCGTACAGAGCTTGCTCAGTTCAGAGAGCTGCAGTCCTTCGCACAGTTCGGTTCCGATCTGGATGCGGATACACTGCAGAACCTGGCACAGGGTGAACGTATCCAGCAGATACTGAAACAGCCTCAGTATCAGCCAATGCCGGTTGAGAAGCAGGTTGTTATGATTTATGCCGTTACAAGAAGACATCTGACAGATATTCCTGTAGATCAGGTACTTGACTTTGAAAAGGGTCTGCTTGAATACATGGACAGCAAATGCGATGATGTTCTGGCAGCTATCCGTACAGAAAAGGTACTGACAGAAGATATCGAAGCAGGTCTTGTAAAGGCAATCACAGAGTACAAGAAGGTATTTCTGGAAGAAAATAAGAGGTGATAAAGCATGGCCTCAATGAGAGAAATTAAACGACGCAAAACCAGTATTCAGAGTACGGCTCAGATTACAAAAGCCATGAAACTGGTTTCTACGGTTAAGTTTCAGAAGGCGAAAGTCAAAGCTGAAACCACCCGTCCGTATTTTGACAAGATGTATGAGACAGTGTCTTCTATCCTGTCAAGATCAGGCAATATTCACCATCGTTATCTGATGCAGGGTGAATCTCAGAAAAAGGCAGTTATTGTCATTACGTCCAATCGCGGCCTTGCCGGCGGCTACAACAGTAATGTTGAAAAGGCTGTTACCAGTGTCGGTTTTAATCCTGCAGATGTGCAGCTTTACACAGTAGGTAGTAAAGGACGTGACAATCTCTCCAAAAAAGGTTATGCCGTAGCAAAGGATTACGGCGATGTCATTGAAGCACCAACGTATCGTGCAGCAATGGATATCGGCCGTGATGTGCTGAATGCCTTTTCGTCCGGTGAAGTGGGTGAAATCTGGATGGCCTATACGGTCTTCAAGAATACGATCACTCATATTCCGAAGATGATCCGTCTTCTGCCTGTAGCTGTTCCTGAAGAGGAAACAGCCGAAGAGAAGAAAGACGGACCACTGCTTCTGATGAATTTTGAGCCGGAACCGGAAGAAGTACTGGATGCAGTCATTCCGAAGTATATCAATAGTGTTATTTACGGTGGTATGATGGATGCCGTTGCCTCTGAGAACGGTGCCCGTATGACAGCCATGGATAATGCAACAAGCAATGCAGAGGATATGATTGAGAATCTGACATTAAGCTATAACAGAGCAAGACAGGGTGCGATTACACAGGAAATTACCGAAATCGTATCCGGTGCAGAAGCGCTTAAATAAACAGAAGGGAGTGATAGCAGCATATGGCAGAGCATAGTATTGGCAAAATCACTCAGATTATCGGTGCGGTACTGGATATCAAGTTTGCCGACGGAAATCTTCCTGAGATAAACGATGCCATCCGCATTACCAGAAAAGACGGCTCAACACTTGTTGTTGAAGTTGCTCAGCATCTGGGTGATGATACTGTCCGCTGTATTTCCATGGGACCTACTGATGGTCTTGTGCGTGGTATGGAGGCTATCGCTACAGGCGGCCCTATTACGGTGCCTGTAGGTGAAAAGACACTGGGACGTATTTTCAACGTTCTCGGTGAAGCAATTGATAATAAAGAAGCTCCACAGGCTGAAGAACACCTGCCGATTCATAGAAAACCACCTGCTTTTGAAGATCTGTCTGATGAGCAGGAAATCCTTGAAACAGGTATCAAAGTCGTTGACTTACTTTGCCCTTATCAGAAGGGTGGTAAGATCGGTCTGTTCGGTGGTGCCGGTGTAGGGAAGACCGTCCTGATCCAGGAGCTGATCCGTAATATCGCAACAGAGCACGGCGGCTACTCTGTATTCACAGGTGTAGGCGAGCGTACCCGTGAAGGTAATGACCTTTACACAGAAATGTCTGAATCCGGTGTTATCAACAAGACAACCATGGTATTCGGACAGATGAATGAGCCACCTGGCTCAAGAATGCGTGTCGGTCTGACAGGACTGACAATGGCAGAACATTTCCGTGATACCGGCAAAGACGTGCTGCTTTTCATTGACAATATTTTCCGTTTTACACAGGCTGGTTCAGAGGTATCTGCTCTGTTGGGCCGTGTACCTAGTGCCGTTGGTTATCAGCCGACACTGCAGACGGAAATGGGTGCGCTTCAGGAGCGTATCACATCTACAAAGACAGGTTCCATTACATCCGTACAGGCTGTATATGTACCTGCCGATGACTTAACAGACCCTGCTCCGGCAACGACATTCACCCATCTGGATGCAACGACGGTACTTTCACGTTCCATCGTTGAGCTGGGTATTTATCCGGCCGTTGATCCGCTGGAATCCACATCACGTATGTTGGATCCGCATATTGTTGGTGAAGAACATTACCGTGTTGCCAGAAGCGTACAGGAGATTCTTCAGCGTTATAAAGAATTACAGGATATTATCGCTATTCTTGGTATGGATGAACTTTCAGAAGAAGATAAGCTGGTTGTATCCAGAGCACGTAAGGTTCAGAGATTCCTGTCCCAGCCTTTCTTCGTAGGCGAACAGTTTACAGGTCTGAAAGGACGTTATGTACCGCTGTCTGAGACAATCCAGGGCTTCAAGGAAATCATTGCAGGTAAATACGATGATATTCCTGAAAGCTATTTCCTGATGGCAGGTAATATTGATGACGTTCTTGCCAAAGTGAAATAAGTCTGGAGGATGAGATATGGAAGCCTTGATGCAGCTGCAGATCATTACACCGGATCGTCTGATGTGTGATGAATCTGTCAAAATGGTTGAAATGAGAACTGCGGAAGGCGAGATTGGCGTCCTTCCGGGACATATTCCGGTGACTGTCATGATGGCGCCGGGAGTTACTCATATCACAAAGGCTGACGGAAGTATCCGACATATTGCGATTCATGATGGTTTTGTAGAAATACAGCCAGACAAGATCAGCATCATGGCGGAAATTGCCGAATGGCCAGAGGAAGTCGATCTGGATAGAGCAAAAGCTGCGCTTTCCCGTGCGAGAGAGCGTATCACTAATCCAGGTCCGGATACGGATATTGCCCGCGCAAGACGTGCATGGGCCCGTGCCGCAGCTCGAATTGAATTACTTACCAGAGAGTGGTAAAAAAAAGACAGCTGTCGATAACAACTGATATTTATATACCAGTTGGATATCGGCAGCTGCTTTTTTATTTCAATAATTTATGATACAACCTGTGTAAAAAACGGTCTGCTTTATTAAGATGTGATTGTTTAGCTTGCGGCGTCCATACAGCTTCTGCTATGACCAAACGAATATTGTTCATCGGCATGCAGGGAAGTGTGCCTTGGTCAGGCAAAATTGCTTTTAAAGATGCAAAATTTTTGGTAGAAGCAGATAGTGTTTCTGATTGCAATGTTCCGTCGGACATATACCAATACCATTGACCATCAATTTTAACACGGATTTTCCAACCGGAAAAAATATAATCTTTCTGTTGATAAGCATTTGGTTTGAGAATATTGGAGCCATCATTGTATAAGTACTGACTGGTACAGCGATATTCATAAGAACCACTTGGATTGCGGACCATTTGCCCATCCTTCTGGTCGTATTTCCATGAAAGAGATTTGTGAGGTTTTGCTGTGTAATAGTATATATTAAAAGCATTTTCTTTATTGTTTTTCTCCCAGGATGCGCATAAGATGACTTCTTTAATATGTTTTAATGGTAAGTGAGGAATCGCCTGATTATTAAAGAAGCGATATAGCTGTGCATCTTCATGCCATTTATAATCACTTTGAGGAACTAGACCACCGGATTGTAAATACCAGAAATAACATGTATTGATTTTTACCAAAATATTCCATCCTAAGAAATGATATCCATCGCGCGTAAAGGGATTATTTAATGGGATGGAAGTACCATCATTTGATAGATAATAGTCTTTGGGCTGATAGATATATCCATAGTCTGTTTTCAAAAATTCATCAAAATTATTTGATTGATAATGAATGCAGTGTTCATCAGTGTCAGGCAATTCTGAATAGCTGCAAAAACGAACAGGATATATAAGATTATCAACGTTGGACTGCTCATTGGAAGATGGGGTAGATATTTTATGAGCAGCTTTTTCAATAGTGGTTAAAATCAAATTTTCAATAATATTGCATTTTTCTTGTATATAGCCGGATTGAACAGATTCATCTGATGTGGTCATTGATGGCAGAAATGCACAATCAGCAGTCATATTTTTCCCACAAGTCAGTCCAATAGCCGCGGCGTAGGAAGAATCTGTAAAAATATATTGAGCATAATAAAGATATCCCAACCATTCTTCAATACTGATATTGGTTAAACAGTTATAAACTATCTGAGTACCGCAGAAAGATTTATCCAAGGTTTCTTGACACTCATCGAAAATAAAGATATCTGTATGATGATCAAGTGCATAACGGTGGGCTTGTTCGATCATATGAAGCCCCTTTTCTGATGTTATATGCAGAAATACAAAATTTTCCACTGAAGGTTTTGACAGAATCTGGTGATAAAAATTTTTATCCTGCAATAATAAAAGAGATATTTTATGCTCCGGTTGACAATTAAGAAGACTTTCGGCATCTATACAACAATCACATCCCGGGGTTGTAAACTCTAACATATCCGGAAGATAAGATGAACGTGTTCTTCTGATATGTTTAGCTGTAAATTTTTCAGAAACCGAAATATTATTGGAAGGTATGATGCTGGCAGCATATAGTGATTGATCGTTAATAATTGTGTTGTCGATATTGTGATTATCAAGAAACTGTTGAAAAGCAAGGGCAAAAAGAGGGGTTATAAAGGAAGTATCTTTACTGCAAAGGGAAGGAAAGCGTAAACCGACTCTTTTTTTCTTTCCAATAAAATATTTCTGTTTAGGTTTATTTTTGACAATATAACGGATGTAGTCTAAAGTTTCTTCATAACAGGCGTTTTGGTAATGGACATCTTCGAGATTCATAAAACCTGTTTCATCGGAAATGTAACTTCCGGTAACATTAATATAATAGCAATTGGTCAACTGTACAAAATATTGAGACATTTCATACATAAGAGGATTGGCTTTTTTGTTTTTTTCAATGACTTTATCAGAAAACTTTTTAATTTCAGATTCTTGTGAAAGAAAAGTATCCTGACGTTTACATTGAATCATAATAATATGACTGCCGTATCTTTGCTTTAAAGCCTGGGCATAAATACGCAGGCGACGCTGCAATTCGGAAATTGGCATATCATCCAAAAATGAATATTTTTCTGCATGCAGCGCATCAGCAATAAGACCTCTAAAATCGGTAAAATAATGATCACCGATACGGTGGGCTCTGGGACTGGATAAACTGAAAAAGTCAACTAATAACCATTCACCGGGAGAATCATTGAGTTTTTTCATAAATGTTCCTGACAGCTCATCCTGTGCAATTTGGTCATACCAGGATGAGGTGTATTTTGCAATGGCCTGCTTATCATATTTTGCGGGCGTAGTTTCGACAAAAGGCGGTACCTGAAAAAGATAAATAGATGTTACGAAGTTTTTTTCGTCATCAAAATTTAAATTAGTTCGGGAAATGCAGGATCCCCAGAGGTCAACAACAACGGGACGTAATATATCCTTTTCATAGTGTAATGCCGAGGCTGCATTTTCAAATGCTTTTATATCGGATGTTTGCATGAATGCAAACCAGGCACCATAATTTTGAAAAGTAATCTGTTTTCTATGGGTGAGACCTAATTGATTCAACTGCGGTTTGGCCCATTTTTGAATTGCATTTAAAAGTGATGGGATTCGAAAACCATTTGAAAAAAGGCAGTTATAGACGATGTTTTTTTGATTATATTTATGACGGCGAACCGCATCAAAAGCCTGCAATACCTGACATAATTCGGAAATACTATCAAAATGCTGATTCTGAAGCTTTTTAAGATAAACTTGAATGGATTGATTCGTATTGTTGTCGTTTGCGAGATATAAAAGGGCAGCTTGATGCTTTGATAAAAATTCCGGGGATGAACATAATACAAAATCTTCCAATATATGTGTCTGATCTAAAAAAAGGTTAAATGCTTTCTTTTCCAGTGTATCAAAATAAGACAGAAACCTGTCTAAACTATATGGAAAGTAGGGTTCTGTGTCAAATATATCTGTTTGTGTTTGAAACCATGTGTCGATTCGGTATACTATTTCATGATAATAAGCATCTTCGAATCGATAAAGCGCTAATTTCTGGCCATAGGGTTTAAAGGAAAAATAACAGTTATGAAGAGAAATTGTGTGGCATGCAATTTTGTCATGAAAGGCCTGCTCTATTGCTTGAATGAGCGGTATATAGTCATTGGCAGTTTTGGAGCGGATTCGATTTTTGACAATATAATATTGTGGACGAAATACGT
The DNA here is from genome assembly GCF_023656595.1 of Coprococcus intestinalis. Classification (NCBI taxonomy): domain Bacteria; kingdom Bacillati; phylum Bacillota; class Clostridia; order Lachnospirales; family Lachnospiraceae; genus Coprococcus; species Coprococcus intestinalis. Next base: position 27,107 of record NZ_JAMOKJ010000022.1, read on the forward strand.
GTAAAAGCAGAATTTGATTAGCTGAAAAATGCAACGCAATGTCAGAGGAAAATTTGTCCATCCACGTAAGAGCTTCTTCCTGAGACAGTGAACGGGTAATGCATTCTTCAATCAACGCTTGGAAATCTATAACAATAAAATCGTATGGCAGATCGGTTGCTTTGGCAGGGAGGGCAGCATTTGGAAAATTCCTGGTGCTCAACATTTTATCAATATAGGTTATTTGGTATTCATCAGGAAAAAAGTTTCTACGATGAAGTTCTTGACAAATTCTGCCGCCAAACAGCAGAAGAGATTTTGAATTGCTCATTTTTGTGTCTCCTTTTATTTTAAAGATATTAGACAAATTCACATATAATGTATAACATATTTGAGCTTGATTTGCAAGCCGGGCGATTTCGTGAGTATAGAAACTCTTGAATTACGTATAAAGGACATGGTATAATAGCTAAGTTAAAGGTGTATTTTCTTCGATAAAAGGAGGAGTTTATTTATGAAGATATATACATGGCTGCAGAAAGTTATTTTAGCAGTTATGACGTGTATTTTTTTAATTATTGCAGGCGGAAATTTGTTTCAGTTTTCGCAGATTAGTTTGTCAGATGGTAGTAATACACCCTTTCTTTTTATTTTGGGCATGATTGTATGTGCACAGTTATTTATTGTTATTAGGGCACTGTTTAGAGTGATTGATTATATAGATCGGACAGCTCCGAAAAAACAGCGTATAGTGACTGTTTTATGTTTTGTTATAATGACGATTGTATTTTTAATATTCATTATTTCCATGCATCCGAGGCCGATTACAGATAGCTATGATGACATAGATACGGCTGCATGGATTGTGTCTCATGGTGCTGTACTCGGAGACAACTATCATATTAAATTTGTAGGGGCCTATGGCAATAACTATACATTGACATTGATATTTTCATTTATATTGAAAGTATTTTCTTTCTTAAGTTTATCTGGCATATTAATACTTTTTTTTGTGTTGAATATGGCAGCTATCTTATTGAGCGTGTTTTTTACCTGGTTAATCCTTAAAGAGTGCGTACATATCAGGACGGCTAATAAAGTGCTGATTTTATGTGTACTTAATCCGCTTTATTATTGCCTTGTTTTTTGGATATATTCATTGACATTTAGTTTGCCAGTTATGATGGGAATTATTTATACAGCTGTTAAAATTTATCAATGTGAATCCAAATGGAAGGAAATTGTATTAGGAATATTAATGGGGGGATTAGTAGTTGCCGGATATGAATTAAGACCGACAACAGTATTTCCTGTCATTGCGATGGTAATAACAACCCCTGTACTTATTTATAAACACAAGATGTTTAAGAAGATTTTCTTGACAGGAGTTGTAACACTTTTATCAGCAGTGATGATGTATTCCGTAATTTCAATGGTTAAGGAGCACTATTTTGGAGAAATTCAAGGAAAAAATTTTCCATTAGTATTTTGGTTGTCTATGGGATCTCATGGAACAGGAGATTTAGAGAGCAATAAGGATGCATGGAATATTATAGTAGAGCATCCGGATGTAGATGAGCAGGCGGAAATCTTTCGCAATGAAACAATAGAGAATTATAAAGAACTTGGTGTTTCGGGAACGGTCGGTTTGTGGATGAAAAAGACCGTGATTACCTGGTCAGATGGATATTCAACACTTAATAATCGATTATCGCATGGAGAAATTAACAGTTATCTCTACGAATTGATTGGTGGAACACATCGGCAGTTCTTTGAAATTTATTGTCAGGCATACCGATTTTTGATCATATTTGGGATCATTTTGTTTTGCCTGCAACAATTGGGGGCTCAAAAGTTTTCTGTGCTTTATTTTACTATGCTTGTAACGCTGGCCGGAGGCATTGCTTTTTATATGATATGGGAGGCAAAGGATATATATTCAGCCGCCTTTTTGCTGCCAATGTTTATTTTAGCGCAGGAAGGACTTGGACAGACGGTGGAGAAAGAGATTCCTGTACCTGCGTTGTCGGCAAAACGCCGTTTTATTAATAATATTTTGATTGTGATGATTGCTGTCGTATTTTTGTGTGGGGATTATATGTGCAGGACAAAAGCGACATTTAATTACTATCGAATTAACACAATGTATAATTCAAGAGAGAGCGATCCCATTGAAATGACTGGGAGTCTTTGCCAGGATTTCTATGTGGAAAAGGCATTTAATAGAATTACGCTGATGGCAGGGATAGATGAGGAAGAGGGGATTATATCGGATTATACGATTTCAATACTGGACAGCAATAAGAGACTGCTGGCAGAGAAGAATGTAAAAGCGGATGATATTAAGAAACGTAGAATCACGCTTGATTTTGATAAGATACAGTGTGATAATCATTATTATTTGACGATCCGAAAGAATCAGACGTCATATGGTGATATTCACTTCTATATCAGAAATACATACTTCTTGGATTCTTATAGAGGACAGTTGATTGTTGATGGCGCCGGAGATTTTGTCAATGATTTGAATATGGATGTCAGTTATTCAGTAAAGCAACCATATTTTACCTTTGGAAGGAGAATGCTTTTTAATGGAACGTATGCTGTAATATCAATTTTATGTTTTGTGTATATTTTAAAAGAACAGAAAGCGGTGGAAAGAGAGCGGCAGGAGACAAGAAGATGAATATCAAAAAAATTAAAGATATAGTCAAAAAAGTCGTTGATTATCATATTGAAGGGGATTATCATGTATATACAGTGAAGAATACACCTTTGAGTATCAGAATTTTGATGACAAGAAAATACAATAAAAAATGGGCGAATCTGCCAGTTAATCCCAGAAAGATTATTTTTGATAATTATATGGGAAGCGGTTACGGATGCAACGGGAAATATATCACAGAAGAATTGATAAGAGAATGTTCTGACACGGAAATTGTATGGACAGTTCGGAATGTTGAGAAGCATAGACATGAATTTCCGTCTCAAGTGCGGTTGGTGGAATATTTATCTGATGAGGCAATGTATGAGTATGCTACAGCGGCTATATGGATTTGCAATATTCATATGGTGCCCTACCTTTACAAGGGACTTCGCAAGAAAGAAGGCCAGTTTTTTATCCAGACATGGCATGGGTCATTAGGCATTAAGAAAATTGAGAACAATAGTCCGTTTATTCGAAAAGCACAGAATTGGCTGAAGATGGCAGAACTAAGTTCATCGTATACGGATTATTGGATTTCGAACAGTAAGTTTGAAACAGATGTTTATAAAAGTGCTTTTTGGCATGTCCGTACAATTCTTGAATATGGTCATCCAAGAAATGACATTTTAATAAGCGATAAAAAAGATGTTATGGGGGCTGTTAGAGATAGTATTGGTATACCGAAAGGTATAAAGACGGTACTTTATGTACCGACTTATCGTGAAAGTGACACCACCGAGAAATTTGAAATGGATTATCAACGGGTTATCAGTGCTTTCGAAAAGCGATATAGGGAGAATTGGATAATGCTTATTCGTATTCATCCCAAAATGCGTGAAAAAGCTCGGGAGATAGTGCCAAAGACAGAGAAGATAGTGGATGTGTCGCTGTATCCGGATATTCAGGAATTAATGGTGGTCGCAGATGCCTTAATTACGGATTATTCAAGTGCTGTTTTTGACTTTATATTGACTTATAAGCCCGGATTTATCTATGCAATTAATGAACAGAGATATGATATAGAAAGAGGATTATATTATCCTTTAACAGCAACGCCATTTACTGTTGCAAGAAATAATGAAGAATTAGAACGGAATATTATTAATTTTGATGCAGAAGAATATAGTAACAGAGTTACTCGTTTTTTACAGGAAAAGGGATCTGTAGACGATGGAAAAGCTTCAAAAAGAACTGTACGATTAATACAGACATTGCTTAGGAGGTTAGGAGAATGAATATAGGTGTTATTTTTGCAGGCGGCGTGGGAAAACGAATGAACAGCCGTGTAAAACCAAAACAATTTTTAAATGTATATGGTAAGCCGATTATTATTCATACGTTGGAAGTATTTGACAGTCATCCGGATATTGATGCCATTGTGGTTGCGTGCCTGGAAGAATGGATTCCGTATTTACAGGAACTTATAGAGAAGTATAATTTAAAAAAGGTGAAAAAAATTGTTCCGGGAGGCAGGAGTGGACAGGAGTCTATTTATCATGGCTTACAGGCAGCGAAGCAGGTCGCTGGGCAGGAAAAATCTATAGTATTGATTCATGATGGTGTGAGACCAATGATTTACAAAAAGACAATTGATGACAATTTGCAATCTGTGAGAGAGCATGGATCGGCAATTACCAGCGTGGCAGTAAAAGAAACTGTATTAGTTGTTTCTGAGGATAATTCGATTAAAGAAGTACCAAATCGAAAGGATACAAGATTGGCCAGAGCACCACAGAGTTTTTATCTGGACGAAATTATCGGATTGCATCGACGCGCAATTACAGAGGGAAAAGATGATTTTATTGATTCCTGTTCGATGATGCAGTACTATGGCCATAAGTTATATCTGATTGATGGCCCTCAGGAAAATATTAAAATTACGACACCGGATGATTTTTATACGATGCGTGCACTTTTGGATGCGAAGGAAGAAGCACAAATATTTGGATTTGAAGCGGAAGATAAGTAATGGAGGAGAAGAGAGAGATGAAGTCTGTTTTGGATGAGGATTTGGAAATTCTGTCAAAGAGTAATCTTGCATTTGAGCAATTTCGTGGGAAAAGCATTTTAATAACTGGGGCAACAGGCCTGATAGGTTCTTTGTTGGTAAAGACATTTTTGTACTGTAATCAGATCCACCATTTAGGAATGAAGGTTTATGCGTTAGTACGAAGTATTGAAAAGGCAAATACAATATTTTCAGATTGTGTTGGTGCAGCTGAGTTAAAATGTGTCATTGCAGACCTGGAAAAGGATGAGCTGGGTGATAAAATTCAGATAGAAGGAGATTGTGATTATATCATTCATGCGGCGGCAGTGACCACTTCAAAATTAATGGTATCCAATCCTGTAGACAATATACGAACTGCAGTTAATGGAACGGATAAGATGCTGCAGTTTGCGGTTGATAAGAAGTGTACATCCTTTATTTATATATCGTCAATGGAAATATACGGTCAGCCATCCAAAGAGGGAAAAACAGGTGAACAGGATTACGGCTACATTGATATTTCATCAGTCAGAAGCTGTTATCCGGAAGGAAAACGTATGTGTGAATGTCTTTGTACAGCGTATGCTTCACAGTATGGGTTAAATGTAAAAAGTGCAAGGCTGGCACAAACATTTGGACCGGGTATTCTTCCAACGGAGAATCGGGTATTTGCACAATTTGCAAGAAGTGCAATGAATGGTCAGAATATTGTGTTGCATACAATGGGCACTTCAGAAGGCAATTATGTTTATACAAGAGATGCCGTGAAAGCAATTATAATGCTTCTTACAGAAGGAAGTGCGGGCCAATCTTATAATATTGCCAATGAAAAAAGTCATATGACAATTCGTCAGATGGCAGAGCTTGTTGTTAATGAGATTGCAGATAATAAAATTCAGGTCGTTATAGATGTCCCAAAAGACAATAGTTCTTTGGGGTATGCGCCTGGTGTGAAAATGTGGTTGGATGCTTCTAAGATAAGAGCGCTTGGATGGCAGCCGGAAGTTGATCTTGCAGAATCTTACCGAAGAATGATTAAGTGGATGGAAAGATAAAGGTTTAGAAAATGGGTAAATTATATGTTATTTATAGAGACCGTGGAAGCACAGAGTCATGTCATGATGCAGAGCAACTTTTGCATCAATCTTTGCAGCATATAACTGACAGTGAGTTTATTCATGCAGATATCAGTAATTATGCTGAAATATTTAATCGTATTCTGCAAGAGAATGATGAAGGAGGTCTGCTTATTGTAGATGCAGGCGATCGTTTTGCAGCAGATTATGTAGAAAAACTCTGGCATGTACTTAAAAACTCTAATGCGGCTTATATTTCAGGCAGGAAAAGTTTTATCTGGATGGATAAGACAGTTGCTAACAAGCTTTTATTAAGCAAAAAACAATTGGAAATGATGCCTTATACAGATATTTTGGCAGGAACATTGGTTAATATAAAAATGGCCAAGGGTTTGGCTTTGCAGGGACATCTCGGTGGAGATATGGAAGCCGATTTTCTGATGCGTCTGGCAATGAAACATACAGTGGAAATTCAGGAATTACTGGATTATGAGTATAGCCAGCCGGATGCCAGCCAGTTTCAGTGTTATCAGGGGGTATATTTCAAAGAGTGGTATTTTGAAAGTATGACGGACTTTTTGATTCCGCTGCTTATTGAAGCAGAGAAAATAAATGGAAAGATTCCGTTGTTTGTGCAATATTATGCCATGTATGTGATGAAGTGCAGATTTGACGCGAATTCCAATAACCGAAATAAACATGTGATAGCAGAACATGAAATTCCAGAGTATTTAAATTTGTTAAGACGTGTTTTAGTATATCTTGATGATGCAGTCATCATGAACCTGCATGACTGCAATTATTATTCTAAGAATTACCAGTTTAATAGAATGCTTTTGCGTATTAAATATGATGTTCCACAGTTGGATGAACAGTATTTATGTGAGCGAACAACACTCTGCATTATTTATAAAGAAAATGTTATTTATTTGCTGAATAAAATGAGAGTAAATATTCTTTTTATGAATTATGTGGATGGCAGATTGGAGATTGATGCTTCTGTTCCGGATCATTTCAGCCGTGAAAAGGTAGCATACTATTTCCGATTAAACGGAGTAAGATATGATGTTGTTTTTAATGAAGGCTATTCTCTGACAAAGTATTTTGGTGTTTCGGCTTATAAGCGATTCAGCTTTCATGCTTCAATTCCGCTGAAAACAACAGGAGAACATCAGGAACTGCAATTTTTTGTACAATATGAGAATAAGGAATATGTTGTTCTTACGGAATATAAATCGCATACTTCCAGATTATCTAATGATCCGGCCAGTTCGTATTGGCATTTTGGTAATTTTATTGCCACAAGAAATCCGTCTACCATTATGATTGATCCTTATAAATGGAAGGCAATGGTAAAACTTGAATTAAAAATGTGGAAAGAAATGCTTTCCAAACATACAAAGCATGAGCTAATGCTGCTTTTAGTACGCGTGGGATATGTTCTGACACGACCTTACTTTAAACGTAAGAAGATTTGGATGTTTTATGATAAGATATATAAAGGCGGCGATTCGTCAGAATACTTATACAAATATGCAATGCAGAAGAAAGACGGCATTAAGAAATACTATTTATTAGATAAAAATGCGGTTGATTATAAACGTATGAAGCGAGAAGGATATCATCCGTTGAAGAGATCAAGTATTATGCATCGATTGGTTTTCCTGAATGCGGATATGATGATAGTATCTAATTCAACAGTATTTGCATTTAATGATTTCCATATGAAAAATTCAAAATACGTCAGAGGAATTACGGACTTTCATGTGGTTTGTGTACAGCATGGGTTGTCGGTTCAGAAAATTGCACTGGCTCAGCAGAGATTACGTGACAATACACGTTTGTATTTCTGTGCATCCAAATATGAGATTGAAAATTTGTCCAAGCCGGTCTACAATTATAATGGATATGACGCTTTGAAGCTGACAGGTGTTCCGCGTTATGATGGGTTAGTAGATAGAAATCAAAAGCAAATTTTAATTTCACCAACATGGCGAATGCAATCTGCTTTGTTAGTAAGTAAGAACGAAGGTGTGGCAAGAGATTATAATCCTAACTTTAAAGAAACGGAATATTTTAAAGTTTATAATTCTTTGATTAATGACAAACGTTTAATTCAGGCGGCTAAAGAGTACGGATATAAGATTGCTTATGTTTTACATCCGATTGTTAGTCCGCAGGCAGAAGACTTCGATAAAAATGAATATGTCGAAATTATTCCATCTACAGGTGAGATGAGTTATGAAAAGCTGTTTTGTGAGTCCAGTTTAATGGTAACCGATTACAGTGGTGTTCAGTTCGATTTCGCATATTTGAGAAAACCATTAATTTATCATCATCATCGTGATTTGGAAGCACATTACGAAGAAGGGACATTCCATTATGATACAATGGCTTTTGGTGAAATTACACATGATAATGATGAGCTAATTGATTTGCTGATTGATTATATGCAGCATGATTGTGTTATGAAAGAAAAGTATAGGAAACGCGCAGATGATTTCTTTGCTTTTAATGATAATAACAACTGTCAGCGTATATATGATGTTATGATAGACTATCAGCAGCGGGTAATTGATAAGAATCGCTGATAAAGGAGAAGCGGGTTGAGTGTTCTTTTTACATTAAAACAATATGTCAAGATGGTGATCCAAAATAAATATTTGCCCTATATCTACCAAAAGGCATGTAAAAAGCCGGTTAAGAAGGGGAAAATATTATTTGCGGATGCACATCACACGGAACTTACAGGGAATATGAAACCGGTATATCAAAAACTGAAGAATGGCGGATATGATATTCAACTGTATTGTGAAGATATTCAGACAATGCCAGTGTGGAGAATGATTGCTTTTATGAAAGAATTTATGCAGGTTTATGCACAGGCAGAATATGTTTTTATTAATAGCTACTTTTTACCTGTTTCATCCTGTCGGAAACGCAAGGAAACAACAGTTGTACAGCTTTGGCATTCTGGCGGCCTGATGAAGAAGATGGGGTATGATACTACAGAGGATATTCCAAAATATTATAAAGGAAACCCTACAGCCAATTACGATTTGGTAACGGTGAGTGCGCCATGTTGTGAAGCTGTTTGGGAAAAGGCATTGCATCTTTCTCAGGGAACTGCAAAGGCATTGGGACTGGCGCGTACAGATATTTATTTTGATAAGGAATGGAATGCGGATAATAAATGTCGTTTTTATCAACGATATCCGGAGGCGAGAAATAAAAAAATATGTGTCTATGCACCATCGTTTGAGGGAAATGCAGCACATCCGTATAATAGAGGAATAGAGTCTGGCATTTTAGATATTATGAAACATCTGGAAAAAGAATGGTTTTTTATTATCAAAGTACATCCGCATATGGAAAAAAATTATCCTATGTATCATTGCGATTTTTCGACAGAAGAATTATTTGCTGTAACAGATTTGCTGATAACGGATTACTCGTCTGTTGTATATGATTACTTGATTTATCAGAAATCGTTTTTGCTGTATGCACCGGATTTGGAAGAATATAAGCAGCAAAGAGGCTTTTACCTGGAATATGAAAGCCTCCCGGCACCTGTAATCACGTCTTCGGATGCGCTGGAAGCGGCAATGAGGGAGCAGGCCTGGCTGCCGTATTCCTCTGATTTGGTAAAATGCTATCAGGAGTATATGGGGGCCTGTGATGGTCATGCAACGGATAAAATTTTAAAAAAGCTGAGTCTTTATTCATAATTTTATTATATAAAAAAGAAACAATCAGCACAGCTTATGCATAAGTAGAGAGGGGATAAGTTATATGAAAAAATCATCAAGATGGAAAACAATGATTTTGACAGGTGCTTTTGTATTGGCCCTTAATTGCGGCAATGTTTTTGCATCAGAAGCTGGTATGACAGGTGAATCGAATACTGAAGCGACAATAGTTGAGGAGAATGGTGCTGCTGATAATGTACAGAATCCGGCAGATTCACAAGTTGTCAATGATCAGAATGGTAATAGCTATTCGGTAAATTCAGCGGATGTCCCTGAATCAGGGGATCCGGCAGTAGAACCGACAGAACCGCCAGCGGATCCTCCAGCGGAGATGAAGCAGGGCTGGCAGGACGAAGATGGAGGCAGAAGATATTATATTGACAATAATTATGTTGTTGGAGAGCAGAATATCGACGGCAGTTGGTACTATTTCCATGAAAATGGAATGATGGCTACAGGCTTAACGGAACAGAGTCAGAATCCGGGCAACCTGTATGACTATGGCGAGGATGGTAAGCGTCTGTATGGTTGGCAGAATGTGAATGGCGTGCAGTATTATTTTCATCCTGAAACAGGCATTATGCTCAAATCTTCAGAATGTAAGATTGACGGTTTCTGGTATTACTTTGATGAGAACGGTCAGTTTGTAGCAGGACGCTGGATTAATCATCATAATGCGGATTATTATTATGATGAACAGGGACATATGTATTATGGCTGGAAACAGGAAGGTGATAAGACATATTATCTGAATAAAGGAAATGGCAAAAAGGTAATCGGAGAGAAAAAGATTGATGGTTTCTGGTACTATTTTAATGAAAATGGTGAAATGGCAACAGGTTGGTCACAGCACAATGATCATATGTACTATTACCAGGCAAATGGTCAGATGACTTATGGTGAAGCCAAAATTGATGGCCACTGGTACTATTTTAAAGAAAAAAGCGGTATCATGGCAACCGGATGGTCCAAACACAATAACCATACATATTACTATCAGTTAAATGGCTGGATGACTTATGGTGAAAAGAAAATTGACGGCAAATGGTATTACTTCCATGAACGTACCGGTGTTATGGCAACAGGTTGGTCCAAACACAATGGCCATACATATTATTATCAATCTAATGGTCAGATGACTTACGGCGAAAAGAAAATCAGCGGATATTGGTATTATTTCAAGAATAAAACCGGTGTTATGGCAACTGGACTGACTTCCCATTCAGGTAAAAAATATTATTATCAATCCAATGGCCGTATGAAATACGGATGGCAGGCAGTTGGCAGCAATGCTTACTATTTTGAGCAGAAGACCGGTGTTATGAAACCATATACATTTAAGAAGTCAAATGGTTATTGGTTGGCGTACGATTCAAATGGCAAGCAAGTGAAGGATTTGCGTTCTGCTTTTAATAATGCCTCATCTTATGTGATTAAGGTTAATAAGCCGATGAATGCGGTAACTGTCTATATTCAGTATGGAGATGGTTCCTATACTGTTCCGCTTGTAGCATTTATTTGTTCAACAGGTGCAGATACGCCGACAGGTACATTCTATACACCGGATAAGTGGAGATGGCTGCGTATGATGGGGCCTAGCTGGGGACAGTGGGTAACACAGATCACAGGTGATTATTTATTCCATTCGGTTTATTATAATTCTGCTAATAATAATAATACACTTTCTGTCAGTGCTTATAATAATCTTGGTAAACAGGTTTCACATGGCTGTATTCGTTTAACAGCAGGTGATGCTAAATGGATTTATGATCATTGTGCGTTAGAGACAAAGGTTGTTATTTACAGTGACAGATCGACGTATGGCCCATTGGGAAGACCAACGGCTTACAAGCTGCCTTCCTGGCATACATGGGATCCAACGGATCCAAATATGTATTATAAATGCCAGCAGAGAGGTTGCCACTAAACACAGGAGAAGGTAATACATAAAATGAAGAAATGCTTAATAAAAGGGATGACTGTGATTATGATCAGTACGATGCTGGCATCAATACCCGTCGTATCATATGCAGCAGAAACCGAACCCAAGAATTTAACAGAATCAGCGGTTCCGGAGTCTGATGTTCAGAATGCTGTGAATACAGTTGATATACCTGAAACAGATAAAGAATCTGAGACGGGTGGGCAGTTACCACAAGAACAGCCGCCACAAGAGCAGCCGCCACAAGAGCAGCCGCCACAAGAGCAGCCGCCACAAGAGCAGCCGCCACAAGAGCAGCCTCCGGCAGAAATTCGCCAGGGTTGGGTGACAAGCGAAAGTGGCACACAATATTATATTGACAATGTCTATGTGGTTGGTGAGAAGAAAATAGATGGTTATTGGTACTATTTTGATGCGAATGGGATGATGGCCACAGGATGGACCGTACAGGAAGCAAAACCAGACAAGCAGTATTATTATGGCGCGGATGGTAAAATGCAGTATGGCTGGTTGACATTGGAGAATAAGACGTATTATTTTCATCCGTCATCAGGTGTGATGATGAAAGAATGCGAACGAAAAATTGATGGCAAATACTATTACTTTAATGCAGATGGCACCATGGCCACTGGTTGGACAAAGCAGGCAGCCAGACCAGATAAGATTTATTATTATAACCCGGATGGTACCATGAGTTATGGTGAAAAGAAGATAGATGGTCATTGGTATTATTTTCATGAGCGTTCCGGAGTAATGCAGACAGGATGGGTGAATCACCATAATCATACGTATTATTACAATCCGGATGGTACCATGTATTATGGTGAAAAGAAGGAAAATGGTCACTGGTATTATTTCAAAGATAGAACAGGTGTCATGGCAACCGGATTGACCAAGCACCACAATCATACTTATTACTATAATGCCGATGGTACTATGTATTACGGCGAGAAAAAGATAAGTGGCCACTGGTATTATTTCAAAGATAGAACAGGTGTCATGGCCACTGGCTGGACCAAGCATCATGGCAAGCAGTATTACTACGCAGCGGATGGTAAAATGTGTTATGGTCTGCAGACGATAGATGGTGTGAGATATTATTTTCATCCAACGTCTGGTGTTTATCAGTGGAAGAATCGTAAATATCAGAATCCATCCCAGTATTATCAGATTCAGGAATCCTCCATTCAGTTGTCTGGCGGCGGCTACAATTTGAATATCGGATATGAAGGTATTAAGACCGCATGGGTCATAAGGGCATTAAAACTTGGCAATGCAGTCGGTATGGGCGGCGCTGAATACACAAGAAGAGTGTTTAATGCTGTCAAGAGTTTTCAGAGTAGACATGGTCTGGAGGCTACAGGTATTACAGATCTGGCAACGTGGAAAGCACTTGGTTATAGTGAAGCCGATTGGTATTCATTGGGGGCTTATGCTTCACCAATCCGAACTAGTATTTACAGCAGCCGTAGCGACTGCGTTGAGGCAATGATCAACAGAGCCTATGATTATCTGGGGGATGATTATATGATTGGTGCCTCAGGTGCTCCGGGGCTTGGCATTGACTGCAGTGGCCTTGTTATGCAGGCATTATATGCAGCGGGCATTGATATGTCTCCGATTAATCCTGTGCGGCATGCTTCACCCGGTTATGAATATGAGTCTGCCAACATATGGACCAGCTCACAGCTGAAACATGTTTCTTATGGTGAAAGACAGCGAGGCGATATTATTATTTACTGTAATTCTGCAGGTGTTGTTATACATTCGGCTATTTATTTAGGCAATAATAGAGTAATTGAGGCGTGGCCAAATAAAGTAGTTGTTTCATCAATGATTAATAATCAGCATCCGCGTGTGTTGGGCGTCGTGAGACCATTCGTATAAAAGTGTCAGAAAAGTGCTGGAAATAAACTGATAAAATAATCCCGGAAGATATGTATTCCGGGATTATTTTTTGATATAATAGGGATGTATTTTGATAGTGAAATGACATAAAAGGCAGAATGGCATACGGAGGAAAATATCAATGAACAGCAGATTATTTATAGTGATACCCTGTTATAATGAAGAAGAAGTCCTTCCAATCACATCTAAAATGTTCCTTGAAGAGCTTGAAGATTTGATACATAAAGGAAAGATTAGTGATAACAGTCGTATTTTGTTTGTAAATGATGGAAGTAAAGATAAAACCTGGGAGATTATTGAAAACCTGGCAGCTGAGAATTCACATTTTATCGGTATGAGCCAGAGTCGTAACAGAGGACATCAGAATGCGGTTCTTGCAGGATTGATGGAATCCAAGGATATGTGTGATATCACGATTTCCATAGACTGTGATGGTCAGGACGATATCAAGGCGATGGAAGCCATGGTGGATGCTTATCATGATGGCAGTGAAGTTGTTTATGGTGTGCGCAGCAAGAGAGACACGGATACGTTTTTTAAACGTTTTACGGCGGAATCTTTTTATAAGTTATTGAATAAGATGGGGGTTGAGGTTGTATACAACCATGCTGATTACCGTTTGATATCAGCAAGAGTATTAAAGGAATTTGCCAATTTTAAAGAAGTGAATCTGTTCCTCAGAGGTATGATTCCACTCGTAGGATTTAAGAGTACCAGTGTTTATTATGAACGTCATGAACGTATTGCCGGTGAGTCACATTACCCGTTATCCAAGATGTTGGGATTGGCCATTGACGGCATAACCAGTCTGAGCATTAAACCGATTCGTTTGATTACAGGACTTGGAATTGGCGTATCTATTCTGAGTTTTATAGGTGTAATCTGGGCTGTGATTTCTCAATTGACAGGGCATGCAGTGACGGGATGGGCAAGTACAGTTTGTCTTGTATGTTTCATGGGCGGTGTGCAGTTAATCTGCCTTGGTGTACTGGGTGAATATATTGGCAAGATTTACATGGAGGTTAAAGCCAGACCAAGATATATTATTAGTGAGAGAACCTGGGAAGAAAAAGACAAGGATAAATAATTGCAGAAAATAAAAATACAGGCAGGACTTTGATGAGTCTTGTCTGTATTTTTTAAATCTTAGATTACTGCAATTTCCAACGTTGAGCTTTGCCGAGGTTGTAACTCCAGATATCTATGTTCTTTCCCTTTCCAAGAATTCCTGTATATAAATCCAAAGTACAGGTTGAAGAGCAGTTCGGTACCAGATAATAGGCGCCGGTGCCGTCAGGAAGCACTTGCCATGGTGTAGCGGATGAGGAAAGCTGGACATTAGAGCCTGCCTTAGAACCGTTATTGGCAACACCAAGATAGAGTCCGGAGCCTACATTTTTAATCTTGTAATAGCCGTTGCCTTGATATACAAATTGGAACTTGCGATAAGCGACATTCGATTTTGTCCAAAGCAGAACATTGGTGCCGGAAGTATTCTGGTTGCGGTCTACAGATAATACATAATTATCATTGTAGTTGTTGGCAATGATATGGGTGCCGTTTGAAATTGTCCGCCTGTTGCTGAGTACCATGAAGGCGGTGTTGACCAGTGTGGTTGTCCCGGAGGCGGTAACAGCAGTTACTTTATATCGGTAGCCGCTGGCTGCTAAGGAGCCGAATTTGATGCTGGTATCAATATTCTTTAGGTTATAGGAAGTAGTATTCGGAGATACTGTCTTACCAATTTTCATTTTACCATTTGTATCATAAACACCAACAGTAACAGAGGAGATTGGATTACCTGAGGAAATTTTACCACGGATACTGAAAGAGCTTCCCTGAGTCATAGTAGTTGGAACTGTCTGCCCTGAAATCACTGGTTTCGCTTTTATTTCGGATAAAGCCCAGCGTTGAGATTTTCTGAGATTATAGTTCCATGTTCCTATATTCTGCCCTTTCTTGATAACTCCGGTGTAAAGGTCCATAGCACTGGTGGAGGAGCATTTTGGTACCAGGTAGTAAGAACCGGTGTCATCGGGAAGTACCTGCCATAAAGTGCCATCATTAGATTGTTCTACATTGGCGCCGGATGATGCAGATTGTCCTGCAACACCGAGATAAATACCTGATCCCATATTTTTAATCTTATAATAACCATTGCCTTGGTAAATGAACTGAAACTGTCGATATAGAATCGATGATTTAGTCCAGAGCAGGATATTGGTACCGGAAGTGTTTTTATTATGGTCTACGGATAGAACATATCCGGTATTCTGAACATTGGCAATCTGATAGATACCGTCAGCAATTGTTCTGTCTGTTCCAAGTACCATAAAAACTTTATTAACTAAGGTGACAGTACCGGCAGAGGATGTTGCCATAACTTTGTATCGGTAACCACCAGCAGGCAATGTACTGAATTTCACAGCTGTATCAAGTGATTTTAGATCATAGCTTGTAGTGCCGGGGGCAACGGTCTTGCCAATTTTCATGGCATCACTTGTATCATAGACACCTACAGTGACGGAAGTGATAGTACCGCTGCATGAAAGTGTACCGCGAATATCAAAAGAACTGCCAGTGGTCATTGTACTTGGCGAAGAGGCACCGGAAATAGTGACTGGGTCGTTGCTTGGAATAATTGTTCCTGAATATTTCGGCCAGTAAGTATTTTTGGCAAGATTGCCTCTGGAAACAGCCAGAGTGTACATATTGGCTGGCTTTTCAAAAATAGTACACCAGTCATAGGCAGTTTTATAGGCACCATCGGTACCATTGCTTGCTGATTTTAAACTGCTCCATAACGAAGGGTAGCTTGTTTTTAACTCATAATGCAGATATTCAAGCTGTCCTTGAAGTGTATCCCATTCTTCAGTATAGTTCTTCAATGCAGTGAAACGTTCATTATGCCATTGGCAGATACCATAGCTGCTTCCGCTGTCACCATAAATATTCGGATTAAAAGAGGATTCAGCTTGGATATTGGCAAGTACGCCGCAGGCAGCGGCAATATTCAGTCCCATATCTTCTGTAAGGTATTTGAAAATGACAGATTCATTGCTGCTGGATGCGTTGTCAGCGGCCATCAGACTGATTCCGTCTGATGAATCAAGCCACACACCTATGTAAGGCAGGTCGATATCATCTGCAAGGGCATAACTGTCTGTATCCCACACCGGATCAAATTCATAGTAGAAAAACGATGTCGTATCAAAGTCACCGATGCTTTTCCAGGAAACGGAGATTGCCTGTGGTTCAGAACTTCCGTCCAGATAAACATTCAGTGCAGATGGAAGTTCAGCAATGAGGTCTGCTTCGGATGGCTTATCATAATAGGACATGTATAGATGACACTCATCTTCGGAAAGTGGAGCAAAACCAGTAATGGTATGCTGTTCACTGTCTGATTCTATCGTGTTGATCGGCTGTGTCTCAGAAAGCGAGTCATTTTCGGTTTCTGTGGTTGCTGCAGTTGTATCTTCTGCGTAAAGGTTTGTCTCATTCAGTGCTGTTGTCTCGACTTCAATAGAGTCTGTACTTGAATCAGAAGTTTCTGCGGCTATTGCAGGAAACGAAATTGAAGTCAGAAAAAGGGCTGTGGACAAGCTTATTGCTGTCAGACGAAACAACCATTTGTTGTGTTTCATTGTGTATGAGTCTCCTTCCTTTTTCATATTGCTTCTATTATATCATAAATGTAATATATTCGTAAAGTTTTTAACAATTATGAAAAAAATGAATGGTTTCTGGCAATCCTAAAGAGATTGATAATTGAAGGATGGTGATATATGAGCTATAATTAAAATATGACTTTTAATTTTAGAAAGGAGAAGTATGATGAAAAAGGGGTTATTTACGGCGGCAGTGATTGCTGCAATGATGATGACACAGCCGGTTATGGCACAGGAAGTTGTTGAACAGACGGGAGAAGTTGTTCAACAGACAGAAGAGGATGTTTCTGAGCCTGATATGGCTGCCGATTATCAGATGGAAACAGATTTGGCTGCAGAGATAAATGTATTTAGTGCAGATAATAATGAAACGCCAATTGTTAGTGCTGATCCAACGGGCCAGGAAGGCGACAAAGACGCAGAAGAAGGCGATAAAGAACCTGAGATTAAAACCGGATGGCAGACAGAAGAAGGCAAGACCTATTATTATGATGAAAAGGGGAATAAGTCCGTCGGTGAGAAGAAGATAGACGGTAAATGGTACTATTTTGCAGAAGATGGTGTGATGCAGATTGGTTTTGTACAATTGACATCTAAGAGAGTATGCTATGGAGAAGATGGCGCCATGCTTTATGGCAAACAGTCCGTAGATGGAAATGGATACTATTTTAATACGAAAACAGGTGCTGTGACAACCGGCGAGAAGAAGATAGATGGTAAGTGGTATTATTTCGGTGAAGACGCTGTGATGCAGACAGGAGTACAGACGGTTCCAACGAAAAACGGTGGCAAGAAAAAAGTATGCTATGGAGAAGACGGTGCTATGCTGTATGGTAAGCAGAAGTGCGGCGATAACTGGTATTATCTGCAGGCAAAGACAGGTGCTATGATGTATGGCGAACAGAAAATAGATGGCAAGTGGTATTATTTTGATCGTCAGACCGGTATTATGGCTGTTGGTATCCAGTCGATTACGATGAATAACGGTTCGAAGAAAACGGTTTGTTATGGCGCGGATGGTGCCATGTGCTATGGCGAACAGAAGATAGACGGTAAATGGTATTTGTTTGATTATAAGACGGGTGTCATGCAGACCGGTATGGTGAAATTATCGAAGAAGACGGTTTATTATGGCGCGGATGGTGCCATGAGATATGGTGAACAGAAGATTAATGGCAAGTGGTATTATTTCCATATGAGAACAGGTGCCATGCAGACAGGTCTTCAGACGGTGCCATTGAAAAATGGCGGTACAAAAACAGTTTATTATGGAACTGATGGCACGATGCGATATGGAGAGCAGAAGATTAAAGGTAAATGGTACTATTTCCAGCAGGGAACAGGCGCAATGCAGATTGGATTCGCAAAAGTGTCAGGAAAGACGGTTTATTACGGAGAAGATGGTGCTATGAGATATGAACATCAGCTTATTGATGGTGACTACTATTACTTCCATCCAAAAACAGGTGCCATGCAGACGGGGCTGTTGGATTTTGGCGGCGATAGATGGGGCTTTTATGGTGCCGATGGTAAGCAGATACCAATGATAGATGCTAAGACAGCTATAGACGCAGCACATGAATTCTTTAAGGAGACGATCAGTGATGAGGATTTAGAAATCATTAAGGGTCACTATGTGCAATATCTGGCAGCTGAGCCAGAGATGGTAGATGGACATTCGAATCCGCAATACTATATTTACGCCATAGTTACAGAGGATGATGCTGATTTTGATGAGAATACAGATGAAGATGATGTTATTTATGGTGATGTTATCCGAGTGGACGCTGTAACAAAAGAATGTGTTTATGACACAGATGTGTCTGGTATTGATTAAGTGAGCAGGACAGCGCATTCCAATATTCCAATAAGCATTGACTTTGATAGAGAACGACAGAAAGCGAGTGACAGAGATGAGTGATACATACTATAAACCACTGAAAATTGCAGAGAATATTTACCATATCTATGAACCGGGCAATGTTTATACAACATTGATTATAGGCGAGGAGAAGGCATTGCTGATTGATACGGGTTATGGATTTGGTGATCTGGCAGCATTTGTGAGAACGCTGACAGACAAACCTCTGGAAGTGGTACTGACACATGGACATACAGATCATTGCGGCGGCAATTATGAATTTCCGACGGTTTATATGAATCTGATGGATGTACCAACTTATCTCTGGTATGAAGCAACGCAGAAGACATTGATTGTTGAAAAGTTTAAGAGGGATCGGTCTGCGGCCGGTCTCCCTCCTGTGTGGCCGGATGATTTTGATGAGAAGGCCTGGGGGCAGCAGCATACAAGACATTTTGAACCGTTGAAGAATGGACAGATCTTTGATCTGGGCGGACGAGAAGAAGAAATTATTTTTATGCCGGGACATACAAAGGGCTCTATTGTTGTATTTGACCATGAAACGGGACTTTTGTTTTCAGGGGACAATATCAGCGACAGTTTGTGGATACTGTTTGATACAAGTGCACCGTTGGCGGAATATGTAGGGCATCTGATGGATATCAAATTACTTCCGTTGACGGGAATTGTGGCTTCTCACAGAGGGATTATTTTCCCGGTATCTATCATCAGTGATCTGTTGAGGACCATCAGCTGCATTAATCCGCAGACGGATCGGGGATTTGTTCATCCGAGAACAGGACAGAAGGCATTGAAGCATCGTGAGCCATGTGAAGCTGTTGAAAATATTCAATATATCTATGTCGTTTATGATGAGAATAAGCTTCAATAAAATGCCGGTTTACGCTTGACTAACTGTGTACCCGCGTACTATAGTATAGATAATCTCTTTGCACTGCATATATACAGTACAAACTGATCAGGCGGGGCGCACTTTTTATAAGCGATCGCAGCCGGGCCCTTTCGGGCAGCAGATGAATGAAATGGTGAAGCATCTGCGGGACAGTTGGTGTTCCGCAGGTGCTTTTTATGTTTATAAGCATCTGCCGCAGAATATGGAGAGAGCGAGAATTAGAATCGTTTCATTTCAGAACGGAGGGTGTTATTGATGAAGAATGTAAAAACAAAGACAAATGAACAAATTGCGATGCAGGTATCAGCGAATAGTATTGCTGTGAACCTGATGTTATCTATTTTTAAGCTGATTGCCGGCTTGCTGGCATCATCAGGAGCGATGATCTCAGATGCCATTCACTCAGCATCTGACGTGTTCAGCACAATTATTGTTATTATCGGAGTTAAGATTTCCGGTAAGGCATCGGATGAAGATCATCCATATGGGCATGACAGATTTGAATGTGTTGCTTCTATTATATTGGCTATTCTTTTGGGTGTGACCGGTGTCGGCATCGGTTTAACCGGTGTTCAGAAACTGACGGCTGGTCATTACGACACACTGGCAGTACCTGGAGTGCTGGCACTGGCGGCAGCTGTTATTTCTATCGTTGTCAAGGAAATCATGTATTGGTATACAAGAAATGCAGCCAAGAAGATTAACTCAGGGGCATTAATGGCAGATGCATGGCACCATCGTTCAGATGCATTATCATCTGTAGGAAGTTTTGTGGGTATATTAGGAGCCAGAATGGGATTTCCTATGCTGGATCCTTTGGCCAGTGTTGTCATCTGTCTGTTTGTTGTCAAGGCAGCTGTTGATATTTTCAGAGACGCCATCAGCAAGATGACGGATAAATCCTGCGATCAGGAAACCGTGAATGAAATGCATGACTGCATTATGAATATTCAGGGTGTAGAAGGCATAGACCTTCTGAAGACAAGAAGTTTCGGGTCGAAGTATTATGTAGATATTGAGATCAAAGCGGATGGTGATAAAAAATTGTGGGAGGCACATGCCATTGCTGAGAATGTCCATCATGCCATAGAGCAGCGGTTCCCATTGGTCAAACATTGCATGGTCCACGTCAATCCGGCATAAAATAATAAATGCAGAATGCTGTGTTGTTTAAATGCGCAAGAAATGATAAAAAATTACTTAGACAGAGGTTTAGGTGAAACAGTATTGAAAATTTAATAGAGTGCGGTAAAAAGCTTTAGAATAGGCTTCAAAAAGGCCATTCAGACACAGGGGCTTCAACGGCGGCTGGTACTTAGGCAGTGTATTGTACTGCCTTATGTACCATTGCCAGACGTTGGCAGCGGAAGCAATCCTGTGACTGAATGGCCTTTTTGAAGCCTTTTTATGTCTGGGGCCGCACGCTCAACTTTTCGTATTTTTTTCATGAATTTTACATAACCCTGGTTTTAGATTTTACATGGAAGTTTTATCTTTAATAGCGACACGAGAAGTTAAAGAGTTAAAAAGGAAAATCTCAAAGAAGGAGAAATGAGAAATGAAAAAATTTATTTGTACAGCATTAACACTTGCAATGGTTGTAGGAAGCCTTGCAGGATGCGGAAGTTCATCATCTAAAGAAACAACAGCAGCAAGCGGTGCCGCTACGGAAGCTGCCACAGAAGCAGCACAGACAGAAGTTGCTGCAGCAACAGGTGATTTTGATACAAGCAAAGAAATCAGTGTTAACTCACGTGAAGATGGTTCAGGTACAAGAGGCGCTTTCATAGAATTGTTTGGTGTAGAAGAGAAAGCCGCTGATGGTACAAAGGTTGATAATACAACAGTGGAAGCAAATATTACAAACAGCACATCTGTTATGATGACAAGCGTAGCTGGTGATCCATATGCAATCGGTTATATTTCACTTGGTTCGTTAAACGATACAGTAAAGGCTGTTAAGATTGACGGCGCCGAGGCAACAACAGATAATGTTGCAAATGGCACATATAAAGTAGCAAGACCGTTTAATATTGTAACAAAAGACGGACTCAGTGATGTGGCAAAGGATTTTGTAGATTATATTATGAGCGCTGAAGGTCAGGATATCATTGAACAGAACGGTTACATCAAGATTGATCAGAATGCAG
Organism: Coprococcus intestinalis; assembly: GCF_023656595.1. Lineage (NCBI taxonomy): Bacteria > Bacillati > Bacillota > Clostridia > Lachnospirales > Lachnospiraceae > Coprococcus > Coprococcus intestinalis. The sequence continues at coordinate 49,053 of NZ_JAMOKJ010000022.1, forward strand.
CAGCTTATGCAGGCAGTAAGCCTGATGGTAAAATCGTTGTCGCAGGTTCCTCAAGTGTATCTCCGGTTATGGAAAAATTAAAAGAAGCTTATCTTGCAGTGAACACAAATGCAGATATTGAAATCCAGACATCCGATTCCACAACAGGTGTTACATCTACACAGGAAGGTATCTGTGATATCGGTATGGCTTCCAGAGATCTGAAAGATACAGAAACAGGTGTAACAGCAACAACAATTGCACAGGATGGTATCGCAGTTATTGTCAACAATGAAAACCCTGTAGAGAACCTGACAAGTGACCAGGTAAAATCTATTTTCACAGGTGAAACAACAGTCTGGGCAGATGTTCAGTAAGCAGTATTCGAGTCAATGAATTGGGGGCTGTCTTCGGACAGTCCCCATGTTTTAGTTTGCGCGCCATGGGCGCGCTCTAACGGGTGAAAGTCCCGAACACGCCTAGGCGACAAGGAAGTGTATAGCTGAACAGCAAGGGTGTCTATCGTAAGGTAGAATCTGAAGGAAGCTG
>NZ_JAMOKJ010000023.1:0-49206 GCF_023656595.1 Coprococcus intestinalis
TAACTGGGGAAAAATGAATCGCGGGGCACGCGAGGATAGCTTGTAGATACTTGGCTCAGTAGAGCCATTGAGCAAGAAGCCCCCACTTCAAAATCTGTGATTTAAGTGGTGGGAGCATGTCACCTAATGCTCCAGAAAGGACACAAATGCGGCTTTTTTGTCGATTTTTTTGCCAACAAGAGCGACACCCTTACCCATGGTAAAAGCAGCCAGCACAGTGCCGATGCCGAGGCCGGATATATGGCCGAGGAAGAAGAATGTCATGCAGGCTGTGATGATCAGGCAGGTCACGTCGTAGCTGATTTTTATTTTAGAATAGGGTTTGCCTGTGATATCTTCCATTTCCCGTGGGAACAAATCGGTTGGTGTGATTGGCAGTTTGCAGCGGTTGGAAAGGGCAATGCCGAAACACAAAATCAGATAACTTAATATAAAGTAAGCAACTCGAAGGGGAATACTCAATGGAAGATGGTCAACCCAGAGTTCATTGATATCCATCATTTCACCGAAGCAAAACCCGACAACAAAGCTGAACAAATAAGCAGGGACGAATTTGCGGCGAAGTATCATGAGTACACAGACAAGAAGACCCTGAAAGATATACGTCCATGTGCCAAGAGAAAGCGTTGGTAATACTAGATTAAAAGCATAGGGAACGCTTGAAATAGCCGAAATACCGGAACCGGAATGGAGCATCAGCAGAACGCCGATACTGTTGATGATGACGGCCAGTACAAGAACCAGTTCACCTCGCAGTACGGGTCTATGATCATTAGTTGTCAAAAAAATCACTCTTTTCTGAAATACTTTAAAATAGAAAGTGCCATAAGCACCAGAGCAATTATAAACCTATTTTACTGCGTTATCAAGATGAAATTTAATCGATTGTTTTTAACGAATGCTGTAAGAAAAGTTAGGTTGTAGTTACTCTCAAAATGTGGTACAACAATAGTATGAACGCTTAAGCGAAGTTCCGCTTGTAAATTGAGATGGCAAAAAGACTGGTTCTGATATGCTGATGAAAAGGCGACAGTGGGAAGGAAAGGAAAAGGGGATATGAAGAAAATTCTTGTTGTGGGGAGCTTGAATATGGATATGGTGCTTTCAGTGGATCATCATCCGGTGCCGGGAGAGACGATCATCGGCGATGGCATTACTTATCATCCGGGTGGCAAAGGGGCCAATCAGGCTTATGCAGTTGGCAAGTTGGGCGGCGATGTGCGAATCATTGGCTGTGTCGGATGGGATAATAATGGCATGATTTTGACGGAGAATTTAGCCCAGGCAGGTGTGGACACAACGGCAATTAATCGTATGCCGGAGGCACCGACGGGTATGGCGATCATAGATGTGGACAAGAAGGGCGACAACAGTATTATTGTTATTTCCGGAGCCAATGCATGCCTGACACCGGATCTGCTTCGCAAACAAAAGGCGTCTGTGGAATGGAGCGATTTTATTATGACACAGTTGGAGACGCCAATCGACACGGTGCTTGAACTGGCCAGAATGGCCAAAAAGGCAGATAAATGCATGATTCTCGATCCATCACCGGCCAGAGCGGATCTGCCGGATGAGTTATTTCCTTTAATTGATATTATGAAACCGAATGAGAAAGAATTGAGTATACTGACAGGTATGCCGACAGAAACAGATGAAGAGATCAAGGCGGCAGCAGATGCACTGCTTGAAAAAGGTGTTTCTAAGGTTGTGGTTACCCTTGGAGCAAGAGGTGCCATGCTGGCCGATGGCAATGAGAAGCTTTTCTTTGAGGCAAAGCCGGTTGTACCTGTGGATACAACGGCGGCCGGAGCTGCATTTACTGCTGCAATGGTCAATGGACTGGCACAGGAAATGGGAATGATACAGGCCATTCGCATGGCCAACGGTGTGGCATCGATTGTTGTTACACGCCATGGGGCACAGGCTTCGATTCCTGACAGGGATGAAATCGATGACCTGATATGGAACTATTAATTCTCAGTAAGTGCAGTTAATTTTTCCGGATGGATGAGTTCGATGGTGCCACGGGCTAGTCGGATCCAACCTTCATTTTGAAAGTAGCGAAGCATACGGGTGACCACTTCTCTGGCCGTTCCCATGTGATTGGCAATTTTTTCATGAGTGATTTTCAGGTGGTTGGTTTTTTCAATGTCGCTTTCTTGAATTAGGAATTCAGCCAGCCGCTTATCAAAGCTTTTCCATATGATCTGTTCCATCAGCCACATGACATCAGAAAAACGGCTGCTGAGAATTTCATTTGTATAATTGGCCAGAGCAGCGGACGCTTCCATGACGGATTTATAGACATTAGGCGGGATCAGCCAGAAATCCGTATCTTTTTCGGCTTCGATGATGGTGTCGAACTGGATATTCGGCATCATGCAGGAGGCGGAGAACAGACACAGATCTCTTTCAAACAGGCGGAAAAGTGTGATTTCCCTGCCTTCCTCAGATATCATATAGGCGCGCAGCTGGCCGGAATGAATGAGCAGAACGCCAACACAGTCAAGGGAACCATTGTGAATGATGGTTCCTTTTTTTGCATGTTCATAACGGACAGCGTATTCAAGCTGTTCCTGCTGTCCGGCAGTTAATTTATTCCAAACGGGAAAAAACTCCTGAAAATCTTTTTCTTTTGAAATCAAAATATATCCTCCTAGTTTTTGAGGAGCTGACAAATTGTCAGCTTCATCAAGAGATAGATGACTTTCCTGAATACATAGCAAAAGTTGTTTTCAGTATAAAGAAATTTATGATGGAAGTCAATGAACTTTGGTGACAAAGTCACGGAAGGATTTCCGATAAAAGGTTATACTACAGACATAAGAAACAGATAAGACATGAACGATAAGAAAAGGAGATTTGATAGAGGATGAGAGAATTTAATAAAAGAACTTTGGATGAATATGTTGCGGAAGGCAAAACAGTTTTAGTGGAATTTAGTGCACCATGGTGCGTGTACTGCAGAAGGCTGGCACCGGCTATGGAGAAGATTGCAGAGGAATATAAAGATATCCTGACAGTTGGCTCAGTGAATATTGATAATGAGCAGGAATTGGCAAGACAGGAACGGATTGAAGTTGTGCCGACACTGGTGCTTTACAAAAACGGACAAGCTGTAGATTCTATTGTGGGGCCGGGTTCGAAGGCGGCAGTCGAGGACTTTATACGAAAGAACAGCTGAGGTCGGAATATGAGCAAAATATTATGATATGACAGAAATTCGGAAAATGTATTTAGAAATCATCGGATAGTGCGGTATAGAATGGAGGAACGGAATGAGACATTTATATGATGTGATTATTATCGGCGGCGGTCCGGGCGGTTATACGGCAGCACTGTATGCCGCCAGAGCTGGTCTGGATACACTGGTACTTGAGAAGCTATCAGCGGGCGGACAGATGGCCCTGACAACACAGATTGATAATTATCCCGGTTTTGAGGCGGGCATTGATGGTTTCACGCTGGGAGAAAAAATGCAGCAGGGGGCAGAGCGCTTTGGGGCAAAAACAGAAATCGTTGAAGTGGATGGCGTTCATTTGCAGGGGCCTGTAAAGACGGTGCATACCAATGAAGGAATTTTTGAGGCAAAAACAGTGATTCTGGCTATGGGGGCTCATCCGAGAAAACTGGGTATTCCGGACGAAGCGCGATTGGTCGGTCATGGCCTGCATTATTGTGCTGCCTGTGACGGCATGTTTTATAAAGATAAAACAGTGGTTGTTGTGGGCGGCGGCAACAGCGCGGCTGCGGATGCACTGCTTTTGTCCAGAATCTGTAAAAAAGTTATTCTTGTTCATCGGAGAGATGAGCTGCGGGCAACCAAAATTTATCATCAGCCCTTGATGCAGGCGGAAAATGTTGAATTTCAGTGGAATCAGACGGTTGAGAGTGTTCTTGAAAGTATAGTGGCGGATGAGGGTCATGATGGTCGGCAGGGACGGCGTTTCGAGGGAGAGAGAAATAATACACGGATAACAGGCATAAAACTAAAAAATGTGAAAAATGGCGAAGAGCAAGAAATCGCTTGCGATGGTGTATTTGTCAGTGTAGGTCGTGTACCGGCAACACGCATGATTGAGACACAGATTGCCTTGGATGAGAAGGGTTATATCATTGCAGACGAGTCCACAAAAACCAATCTTCCGGGAGTGTTTGCAGTGGGCGATATCCGGACGAAGGCGTTGCGTCAGATTGTGACAGCCACTGCGGATGGCGCCAATGCGGCGTATGCTGTGGAGGAATATCTGGCGAATAAATAGGAACCCCAGAGAAATAAAGACTTTAAACTGCTATACTGGATAAAAGGTGTAGCAGTTTTTTTTATGATTTTGTGTAGATTTTTCCAGATTCTAAGCGTATAATAAACATGCTTTGCGTGTAAAAACGGATGTAGATAGAGAGAGGAAAGAATTTAATGGAAAAATTAAAACCAATGTTGTGGTCCGTGATGAAGGGCTACACAAAAGAACAGCTGGTTAAAGATATTGTGGCTGGCATTATTGTGGCAATCATTGCACTGCCGTTGTCGATTGCCCTGGCCCTGGCTTCAGGGGTGACGCCTGAGCGCGGTATTTATACGGCAATTACAGCCGGATTTGTTATTTCATTTCTTGGCGGAAGCCGTGTGCAGATTGCAGGACCGACAGCCGCATTTGCGACAATTGTTGCCGGCATAGCCGCGGAGAATGGTATAGAAGGACTGGCACTGGCAACGGTGATGGCCGGTATTATCCTGATCATTATGGGTGTCTGTCGAATGGGAAGCCTGATCAAATATATTCCATATACGATCACGACAGGTTTTACAGCCGGTATTGCCGTTACGATTTTTATTGGGCAGATTAAAGATTTTCTTGGTCTGACAGTTGTTTCGGAAGAACCGCTGATTGAGACAATGGACAAATTAGTGGGGGATATTCGTTTTATCAGCACCATTAATGTGCAGGCAGTCATCGTTGGTGCGGTATGTCTGGCGATTCTGATTGTCTGGCCGATGATCAATGAGACGATTCCGCCGTCACTTCTGGCAGTTATCGCCGGTATTGCCATGGTGAAAGGTTTACATATGCCGGTGAATACAATCGGTGATTTATATACAATTTCCAATGCGCTGCCTGCATTGACAGTTCCGGTGTTTAATTTTGATATGGTACAGAAACTGCTTCCGGATGCATTTACCATTGCCATCCTGGCTGCGATCGAATCCTTATTGTCATGTGTCGTTGCAGATGGTATGATTAATTCAAAGCATCGTTCCAATACAGAACTGGTAGCCCAGGGCGCGGGCAATATCGTTTCTGCGTTATTTGGCGGTATCCCTGCCACAGGTGCCATTGCCCGTACAGCAGCCAATATCAAGAATGGCGGACGTACACCGATTGCAGGTATGGTTCATGCAGTTGTACTTCTGTTGATTCTTGTTGTGCTGATGCCTTATGCGGCACTGATTCCGATGCCGACGATTGCAGCGATTTTGTTTATGGTAGCCTATAATATGAGCGGTTGGCGTAAATTTGTATATTTGCTGAAAACAGCGCCAAAGAGTGATATAATAGTGCTTGTATTGACTTTTGGTCTGACAGTTGTATTTGATCTTGTTGTTGCCATTGAGGTTAATGTGGTACTTGCTGCAATGCTGTTTATGAAGCGCATGAGTGAGGAGACGGCTGTTGAAGGCTGGAAGTATGTTGAAAGTGATGACGATGATCCTGACAGTATTAACTTGAGGGATGTAGCCAAAAATATTCGTGTTTATGAGTTAAGTGGTCCGTTATTCTTCGGTGCTGCCGATAAGATTGCTGAGATTCATGCGAAAGATTTCAATAATTGTCTGATTTTGCGTATGCGAAGCGTGAATGCTATTGATGCAACAGCGATGCATGCACTGGAACTGCTTTGGGAGAAATGTCAGAAGAAGAATGTGACGCTGATCTTTTCTCATGTGAATGAACAGCCGATGTCAGCGATGAAGAAGTCGGGACTTTATGATAAGGTCGGTGCTGAAAACTTCTGTGAGCATATTGATGACGCACTGGAAAGAGGCGCTGAGCTGGGAGAATCCCGACAGTAAAAGCCGATATTTGTCTATGCTTGTCATTATTGGGTGCAGCTGGAAAACTTGCGGCTGAATAATGACCGGAAATTTATTAAGAAAAGGATGGGGCAGAAATGGGAAAATTAATAATACCTGAAAATTACCGTTCTTGCCTGAGTAGTTATGAGACTCAGGAAGCAATCGGTATGATTAAAATCCTGATGCAGAAGAAATTATGTATGGCGTTAAAGCTGAAACGTGTGACAGCACCGTTATTTGTTGATCCGGCTTCCGGTTTGAACGATGATCTGAACGGCGTGGAGCGACCGGTATCTTTTGATATTCCGGATGCACATATGGAAGCCCAGGTTGTACATTCTCTTGCAAAATGGAAGCGTATGGCACTTTATAATTATGATTTTCCTGTAGGCAAAGGTCTGCTGTGTGATATGAATGCTATTCGTCGTGACGAAGAACTGGACAATCTGCATTCCGCTTATGTGGATCAGTGGGACTGGGAAAAAGTTATCACAGAAGAGGATAGAAACTTCGATTATCTGATGACCACTGTGAAACGTATTGTGGAATCCATCTGCAATACCCTGGATGAAGTGAAATATCAGTATGAACATCTGCATACAGAGCTTTGCAGAGAAGTTTCCTTTATCACATCTCAGGAACTGGAAGATATGTATCCGGATCTGACACCGAAGGAAAGAGAGAATGCCTATGCCAGAGAGAAGAAGACGATCTTTATTATGCAGATCGGTGATCTTCTGAAATCCGGCGAACGCCATGACGGACGTGCACCGGACTATGATGACTGGCAGTTAAATGGTGACCTGTTGTTCTGGCATGAACCATTACAGTGTGCACTGGAAGTATCTTCCATGGGTATCCGTGTTGATGCGAAGTCCCTTGATGAACAGCTGACTAAGGCCGGCTGTGATGAGAGACGTAAGCTACCGTTCCATCAGCTGCTGTTGTCCAACAGACTGCCGCTGACAATCGGCGGCGGTATCGGCCAGTCCAGAATCTGTATGCTGTTGCTTCAGAAAGCCCATGTGGGTGAAGTTCAGGCATCTGTCTGGGACAAAGAGACACTGCAGCAGTGTGAATCTGCCGGTATCGAAATTCTTTAATTAATAGACGAGATTGGCTTCAGGAACTTTGAAGTTCCAAACCATAAAAAATAACGTTCTGCACTCCGCTGCGCTTAGGCGCAGAAAGTCGTGCCAGAACGTTATTTTTTATGGTTTGGACTGGGAAGGCTGAGAGCCAATCTCTTTTATTTAAAATGAAAATCAAAATTTCGATACGCTGTAAAGTAAAAAGAAGAGGTTTTGGGGCAAAAAATGGCGATATATATAAATTGATGGATGATTTAATCTATTGTATAATGACAGTAAGTGATTGTTTGGATAAATATGATATAGTTGAGAAAAGAGGAGGGATTATGTGCCGTTATTAAAAGAAGAAAATTATACGATTGAAGATATTTATGCCTTGCCTGAAGGCGAAAGAGCAGAATTAATTGACGGTCAGATTTATTATATGGCTCCGCCCAGCAGAAAACATCAGGATATTTCAGGTGAACTATATGCGGATATTAAAAGTTATATCCGTTCTCATGGCGGAAACTGTAAGGTTTATGCGGCTCCTTTTGCGGTATATCTGGATGAAGCAACGAATACATATGTTGAGCCGGATATATCCGTTATCTGTAATCCTGATAAGTTAGATGACAAGGGGTGTACAGGGGCTCCGGATTGGATTATTGAGGTTGTTTCTCCGGCCAGCAGAAGAATGGATTATTATACGAAATTGTTTAAATACAGAACAGCCGGTGTTCGAGAATATTGGATTATTGATGCGGCAAAGAATCAGGTTGTGGTGTACGATTTCGTCAACGGCGATATGGCGCAGTATACATTGCAGGATTCTGTTAAAGCGGGGATTTATGAGGATTGCGTCATTGATTTTGGGAGTATGGATTTTTAAACAGGCGCATTTTGCGTATTGAGAAAGCTAAAGGAATTGAAACAAGTATGGTAAATCAGACAAAACAAGCTCTGGAGGCATCATTAAAGCACTTACTTTTACAGAAGCCTCTGGACAAAATTACAATCAGCGATCTGACGAAGGACTGCGGCATCAGCCGAATGGCGTTTTACTATCATTTTAAGGATATTTATGATTTGGTGGAATGGTCCTGCCTGGAAGATGCTACACGGGCATTGGCGGGCAAGAAGACTTACAGTACATGGACAGAAGGATTGCTGCAGATTTTTGAAGTTGTTTATGAGAACAAGCCGTTTATTATGAATGCCTACCGCTGTATCAGCAGGGAGCAGATTGAGAATTTTCTGTTTCAGTTGACGTCGGATTTGATCATGGGGGTTGTTAAAGAGCAGGAGCAGGCTGCGAATACGACGATACCTGATAAAGATAAGCGTTTTATTGCAGATTTTTATAAATACAGTTTTGTGGGTATTATGCTGGACTGGATTAAGCAGGGCATGAAAGAAGATTACGAGGAAATTGCCAGAATGATCGCGATCACGCTGCACGGCGGCATCGCGAATTCCATCAGGAACTTTACAAAAGCGGAGGAATGATAAGTTTTTTATCATTTCTCTTTTTTTGTAAATTGAAAAGAGACAAAATCGGTCATACTATATAGGCATCACTTAATAACAGATGAAAGACATCCAATATCGGTTGTACACGATACCAAACGCAACAGAGTGTCAATGTGCAGCTATTTGAAGAAAGGTGGTTATCTATATGGCTAAAAAGAAATTAACATTAGGTATGGCAGCGGCTGCGGCAGCGGGCACAGCGGTTTATGTGGCGAAGAAGTCTCAGGATAAGAAGAATCAGAACGGCACATCACAGAACGACATCCGGGATAAGGCAAATTCTGGTTGGTCATTGACACAGCATAAAATAAATTCAGGTTGGACATTTAATAAGAAAGACGACAAGAATTCAGCAGTCAACAATAGTTACCGCAATACAGAGCGCGGCAAATATGAGAAAAACAGCAAGGGCATTTATTATACCAATGGTAATTATGAAGCTTTTGCCAGACCGGAAAAGCCGGAGGGTGTGGAGGAAAAGCATGCCTATATCGTAGGCAGTGGTCTTGCTTCTCTGGCAGCGGCATGTTTCCTTGTTCGTGACGGACAGATGCCGGGAGAGCATATTCATATTCTTGAAGCTATGGACATTGCAGGCGGGGCCTGTGACGGTATCTTCGACCCGAGTCGTGGCTATATCATGCGTGGTGGTCGTGAAATGGAGAATCATTTCGAATGTTTATGGGATCTTTTCCATAGTATTCCATCCCTTGAAATTCCAGGTGCTTCGGTTCTGGATGAATTTTATTGGCTGAATAAGCATGATCCGAACTATTCGCTTTGCAGAGCAACGGTGAATCGGGGCAAAGATGCCCATACAGATGGAAAATTTAATCTCAGCCAGAAGGGCTGCATGGAAATCATGAAGTTGTTCATGACGAAGGATGAAGACCTTTACGATAAAACCATTGAGGATGTTTTCGATGATGAAGTCTTCAATTCAACATTCTGGATGTACTGGCGCACCATGTTTGCTTTCGAAAACTGGCATAGCGCACTGGAAATGAAGCTGTATTTCCAGAGATTTATTCATCATATTGCCGGTCTGCCGGATTTCAGTGCTTTGAAATTCACAAGATACAATCAGTATGAATCTCTGATCCTGCCAATGCAGAAATATCTTGAAGATGCCGGGGTTGATTTCCAGTTTAATACAGAAGTGACGAATGTTGTCTTCAAGTTTGAGAATGGAAAGAAGATTGCGTCTCTGATCGAGTGCAAAGTCAATGGCAAGGAAAACGGCATTATGCTGACAGAAAACGACCTTGTATTTGTTACAAACGGCAGCTGTACAGAGGGAACGATTTACGGCGATCAGAATCATGCGCCGAATGGTGATGCGGAAGTCAGAACAAGCGGTGTCTGGAGCCTCTGGAAAAATATTGCCAGACAGGACCCGTCCTTCGGACATCCGGAGAAATTCTGCTCAGATGTGGCCAAGACAAACTGGGAGTCCGTAACTGTCACAACACTGGATGATAAGATTATTCCTTATATTACCAACATCTGCAAACGTGATCCGAGAACAGGCAATGTCGTTACAGGAGGCATCGTCAGCTGTCAGGATTCCAGTTGGCTTCTGAGCTGGACCATTAACAGACAGGGACAGTTTAAAGAGCAGGACAAAGATAAAGTCTGCGTATGGGTGTATGGTCTGTTTACAGATGTACCGGGTGATTTTGTTAAGAAACCGATGAAGGATTGTACAGGTAAGGAAATCACCGCAGAATGGCTGTATCATCTGGGTGTGCCGGAAGATCAGATTATGGATCTGGCAGAAAACAGTGCCGTTTGTGTGCCGACCATGATGCCTTATATCACTGCATTCTTTATGCCGAGAGCAAAAGGTGACAGACCGGATGTTATCCCGGATGGCTGCGTGAACTTTGCATTCCTTGGACAGTTTGCAGAAACACCGAGAGATACGGTTTTCACCACAGAATATTCCGTACGTACAGCGATGGAAGCCGTGTATGGACTGCTGGGTGTAGACAGAGGTGTACCGGAGGTCTGGGGCAGTGTTTATGATATCCGGGAACTGTTAGACAGCACCGTGAAACTCATGGATGGCAAATCGCCATTGGATATTGAGCTTCCAGGACCGCTGAATCTGTTGAAGAAGCCGCTTTTGAAGATGGTTCATGGAACGGTGGTTGAAAAAGTACTGGAAGACCATGATATTATCCGCAAATAGCGAATGATGTAATAAAAAAGGCTGTCGCTTAATGATTGAAAATCGTTAAGCGACAGTCCTTTTTGTAGGAGATTGTTTAATCTCGTTCTCTATAGTGATTGCAATCTTTTAATTCATCCGGGTCTTCCAGTGTATGATACCATGTGCAGCTCCATTTCCAGCTGCAGTCAGTAGGTTCACCGTATTCACAATCTTTACATCTTCCGTAGTTTTCCATAATTAATTCCTCCATTTAATTAAAATCATGTTTTTTGCAATTGTTTTGGGATTGCTTTGTTTTGATGATTTAAGTATATCAGAAGCCCTTTCGGGAGGTGTTCCCAGAGAGAGAAAAAATCAAGGTTAGATTTAATCTCTGTACTGGGCTTCAAAGCGTAATGTAACCATTGGTGTATGGGTGAAAGCCCCATAATTAAGTACCTTCAGCTCTGTGATATTGGTTGAAATCTGTGACCAGTTAAACTGGCAAAGCATTTCTCGCTTGACAGCTTCCGGTGTTGTAAAGCCTGTTGCCTGCTTTGTTTCAAAATGCATACATTCATAGGAACCATCCCCTCTGTCCTGAAATTCGCTGCCGAATGTGATGTTATTTTTCTTTAAATATACATCCTCAATCTGGAAAGAGACAGAGCAGGTGGAAGCGTTGATTTTTCTTACCATAACTAATACCTGAAGTTTCATCCAGGGACAGCGTTTGGCAATAAGGAATACAATCTGTTCCATCTGATTTAAGATTGAGCTGTAAGATCCTGTTCGGTTGACGGTGCAGTGTAAACGAGAATCTGTGTTGGTGTTTCCTTTTTTGTTAGCTGAAGGCTTGGTGTCGCTGTCTGCAAAAATAATAAAAATAATAATCGCTGCAATAATGATCCACATAAATATAATCTCCTTTTCTTTAAGTGCCTGTTTTCTTTTGATGTAATCAGTATATCAGAGGCCTTTAGGGGAGCCGTTCCCGGATGGTGAAAAAATCGCAGTCAGCATTTGGAGAAGGAGACGCCTTTTCGGGAGGTACTTTTTATCAGCAAATCTTAATGGGGACATAATTGAATAGACATGTTTAGTATGCTAAAATAATAGCGATCATGAAATACAAAGTGGGAGGATACTATTAAGAAAAGGAGCGTTACAGATGGGTAAAGTGCGTTTGAACGAAGATCGTGAAATCGTTGCGAGAGTCAAGGAAGGTTTGAAACGGAAAGAAGGTTACTGTCCGTGCAGACTGGAGATCAAACCGGAGTATAAGTGTATTTGTGATGAATTCAAAGCACAGATCCAGGATCCGGATTTTGAGGGCTATTGTCATTGTCATCTTTATTATAAAGAGAAATAATTGTCACCGTTGAGCCATTTGCAGATGAGATGGCAAATAACACTTGCCAGAACGGCAACAGTTAAGGATGTAAGAAAATCCATGACAGACACCGCCTTATAATTTAACCCCAAAAGGAGGTAAAACTTTGAAAGTTTTAGTTTATAGAAAATGCAGTACATGTCTGAAAGCTTTGAAATGGCTTGAGGTCAATCAGGTTGTTTTTGATGAAAGGCCGATTAAAGAGGAGCATCCGTCTTACGAGGAATTGAAAGCCTGGTATGAAATGAGTGGCCTGCCGCTGAAAAAATTCTTTAATACCAGTGGGATATTGTACAAACAAATGAATTTGAAGGACAAGCTGAAAGAAATGTCTGAGGATGAACAGCTGAAGCTTCTGGCAACAGATGGTATGCTGGTGAAGCGGCCGCTGGTCATTGGGGACGATTTCGTGCTGACGGGATTCAAAGAGAAAGAGTGGGAAGACAAAATCAATGGTTAGAGAAATTACAAAGGATATATTTTTTCTGGGCCAGAAATCAGAACCGGCGACAGTGGCTGATATCCAGATCGGCCGTGATTTGCAGGACACATTAAAAGCCCATCGTGCGGAATGTGTTGGCATGGCAGCAAACATGATAGGGATAAAAAAGAATGTCATTATTGTGAATATGGGAATTGTTGATTTGGTGATGTTTAATCCGGTATTATTGAAGAAAAGTGGTCCTTATGAGACGGAAGAGGGCTGTTTGTCCTTGACAGGTGTGAGGAAGACGACAAGATACAGAGAAATCGAAGTGGAGTACAGAGATATGAGCTGGACAGTGCGCCGCCAGAAACTCAGTGGTTGGACGGCACAAATCTGTCAGCATGAGATGGATCATTTAAAAGGAATTATTATTTAAATAGTACTAAAGATATTTGCTTACAGAAGAAAAGGCTGCCCGGTGGCAGCCTTTTGTGAGAGATTGTCTTAATCGCGTTCTTTATAGCGATTACAATCTCTGAGTTTATCCGGGTCTTCCAGTGTGTGATACCATGTACAGCTCCATTTCCAGCTGCAACCAGAAGCTTTTTTGGGGCGAGTCCCGGAGTGAGCAAAAATTGCAATTACGAGATGGAGGATCAATAGAGATATGGGAAAAGTAGTTTCGGTGATCGAATCATTTATTATGAAAGCACAGGTGAGATAATATAGATACGAATGAGACACAATGGGATAAATTGTTGAAAATAAAAACTTCGGGACGCGATGATTCACGTTCGGATCAGTACCGATACCCTTATGAGCCGACGCCGTATTCGGTGCTGGAGCGATTGGCAGGCAGTGGCTATATACGGAAAAGTAATTGCCTGTTGGATTATGGGTGCGGAAAAGGACGTGTGGACTTTTTTCTGTCCTACCAGACAAGATGTCGTTCCGTCGGTGTGGAATATGATAGCAGAATATATGAAACAGTCTTCGAAAACAAACGCCATGCCGTATCGGGCAGCCGGACGGAATTCGTCATGGGGAATGCTGAGAACTACGTTGTACCTGCAGAGGTGGACAGAGTATTTTTCTTCAATCCTTTTTCAGTAGAGATTCTTCGAAAAGTTCTGGCAAAAATTGAAGATTCCTACTATGAAAATCCCCGTGAGATACAGTTGTTCTTCTATTATCCGTCAGATGAGTATATCAGTGAACTGATGACGGTGGATATGCTTTTCTTTGTGGATGAGATAGACTGCCGGGACTTGTTTGATGGGGAGAATCCAAGGGAGCGGATTATGGTGTTCGCATATTAAGGAGCTTCTGAATAAAATTAATAGCATCGGGACAACTAAGTGAAGCCATACTTTGTATAATGAAAGTATACTTAGTTGTAAGATAGACTTATACAGAAGATTTTTTGTGAAGTCTATTGACATTATAGGAAATGGGTGTTATAGTACAAATAGAACAAAAAGCGTTGAAGAGGATACGGCTATGGTCGTGTCCTCTATTAACATGATGCGTTCAGAATAGAAGAAGTTCAGAAAGGTCTTATAAAGACGGAGGTGGACAGTGATGGCTAAGAGAGATTATTATGAAGTTCTTGGTATAGATAAAAAAGCAGACGACAAGGCGATTAAGCGTGCATATAGAAAACTGGCGAAGAAATATCATCCGGATACGAATCCGGGGGATAAGCAGGCAGAGCAGAAGTTTAAGGAAGTCACAGAAGCTTATAATGTTCTCGGTGATGAGAAGAAGAGAAAGCTGTATGACCAGTATGGTTTTGCAGCCTTTGAAGAAGGTGCAGCAGGCGGCGCATACGGCGGTGCAGGTGCAGGCAGCGGCTTTGGCGGTTTCCAGGGCGGTTTTGGTGGCAATGGCGGTTATCAGGAGTTCCATTTTAAGGGTGGACAGAACGGTAATATGGATGATATCTTCGGAGATATTTTCGGGGATATGTTCCATGGCAGAAGTAGCAGCGGTTTCGGCGGCCAGGGATTCAAGCAGAGCTATGGCAGCGGTTTTGGCGGCGGCAGTTTCAAGAGCAAGGGGCAGGATCTTCATGCAGAGATCAGGGTCAGCTTTGAAGATGCAGCCTTTGGCTGTGAGAAAGTGATTAATTTAAGCAGTGGGCAGGGTGCTCCGGCTCAGAGCCTGAAGGTGCGTGTACCGGCAGGCATTGAGGATGGCAAGAGTATCCGTCTTCGCGGCAAAGGTGGTCCGGGTATGAATGGCGGCGAAGCAGGCGATCTGCTTTTGAAGATCCACGTAGATGAGAAGCCGGGATATGAGCGGAAAGGCATGGATGTTTATACAACAATTTCCGTTCCGTTTACAACTGCTGTTTTTGGCGGTGAGGCCATTGTGAATACTCTGAAGGGCAGTGTGAAATGCAAGATTCCTGCCGGTATTCAGTCAGGCAGCAAGATTAGACTCCGTGGCAAAGGCATTGTTTCCATGAAGGATCCGTCTGTTCATGGTGATATGTATGCAGCTGTTCAGATTCAGGTTCCGCGTAATCTGAGCCCGGAAGCAAAGCAGAAACTCCGTGAGTTTGAGAAAATTGTTGCGGCATAAAATGCTTGAAGTGATAGACAGCAAATAATACGGTGTGCTGCAGAGTGAAACGGTAAATCGTAGTGCAAACAGAGTAAACGATTATAAAAACTATCGGATAAACTGTTGAATAAATGTTTCAGCAGCTTTATTTACAAAGTTTTCGAAGTCGGTCGGGTCGAATATCCTGACCGGCTCTTTTTTTATGTCCAGTGACAGATCGGCAGCAGCCAGTTTGCAGAACTGGCGATAGGCGGCAAAATCTGTCTCATTCACCGGCCATGGATGGATTGGTGAAGCAGGCATGGAAAGATGATATTTCTCAATAAGATGCGGACTCATCCGGATATAGTCACCGTAAAAATAATCTTTGGAGAAAAAGGTCATCACAGGCATCTGTTCCCCTGTTTGACGGATTTGGACAGAGACTGCCTTTAAAGATTCTGTTTCATCCAGTCCCTGTTCATTTAAAAAGCGGACAATAGATGGCAGATACTCGGTGAAATACAGATAATCCAGATGAAGATGGGCAAGATAGCCGATCAGCATCGGTTCTTTCAGGGTATTCGGATATGTTTTCTGCCATAAATTAAGATCTGGTGCGATCACCACATGGGAGAAATCAGACGGATGCCAGAAATGGGTCTTATATTTTAATGGACGTGGAATGGCATCGGGCAGGATACTTCCGATGGTGAAATCGTTCTGCCATCCGTGTATATGGGTAAACGGGTAATCAGCAGATGCCTCGCGCAGGTGTTGAGTGATGAGCTTGGCTTCAGTTAAATGAAAGATAATGCTTGGCATGGCAGTACTCCTTTTATAGAGATTGAGAACCCTGGCGTGTTTGGATTGGGATTTTAGCGGTTCACAATAGATATAAATAGAGTATAGCATATATTGGGCCAGTCTATCAAAGGCTTATCTGTAATCTCAGTAAGGTTTAAGTGTGATATAGGTAAATTTATTCAATGAGTGGCTAATATTGAAAGGATTTTTCAGTAAGAACTTACAAAATTGCATTGAAACAGATGAAAATGAGAATATTTTTCAATAAAACTAAAAAAGATAGTTGACACTAACCTTGCGAATGCGTATAATAACACTGTAAATGATAGCCGTTATCAATAAATACACCAGGTTCTGCATACATGGACCTGAATTAAAGGAGGAAACATGATGCCTTTAGCTTTATTAGGTGTAGGAGAGTCAGGTACGATCACAGATATCCGCGGCAAGGAAGATGTTATCCATCATCTGCATAATCTGGGATTTGCTGCCGGAACAGATGTTGAAGTTGTCGGCAATACAGATGCCGGCATGATTATTGCTGTCAAAGGTTCAAGAGTAGCCTTGAATCGTGGCATGGCATCCAAGATTACGGTGAATCGTTAATCGGATGTCTGTATAGATAGAATGCATGCGCATTCAGATAAGAGAGGAGACAAAGCCATGACACTTAGAAATGTAGGAGTCGGCCAGACTGTCACAGTTTCAAAGATTACAGGTGTAGGCGCTATTAAGAGACGTATCATGGATATGGGTCTGACAAAAGGCACATCCGTCTATGTTCGTAAAGTGGCACCGCTTGGTGATCCGATAGAAGTAACAGTCAGAGGATATGAATTATCTTTGCGTAAAGCTGACGCAGAGCTGATTGAGGTTCAGTAAATATTGAACCTTTTTTTAGGACATAAGGTTAGCTTAATCAAACCTTATCGTTTGTTTTAACTGTTCTAATTGTTGAAAATCTGGAGGTAAAAAAATGGCAATCAGAATTGCACTTGCCGGCAACCCAAACTGCGGTAAAACAACATTGTTCAACGCATTAACGGGTTCTAACCAGTTTGTAGGTAACTGGCCTGGCGTAACAGTTGAGAAAAAGGAAGGTAAATTAAAAGGTCATAAAGACGTTGTTATCACTGACCTTCCGGGTATTTATTCACTTTCTCCATATACACTTGAGGAAGTTGTAGCAAGAAATTATATTTTGAACGAGAAACCGGATGCGATCCTTAACATCGTTGATGGTACGAACCTTGAGCGTAATCTTTATCTGACAACACAGCTTATGGAACTTGGTATTCCGGTTATTATGGCCATCAACATGATGGACCTTGTCCAGAAGAATGGTGATAACATCAACATTCAGAAACTGAGTGAAGTATGCGGCTGTCCTGTATATGAGATTTCTGCTCTGAAGAATACAGGTATCAAGGAAGCATCCGATGCAGTTGTTAAGGCTGCTCAGTCCAAAGCTGTTCAGGGCACTGTACATAAGTTTAACAATAAAGTCGAAGGATATCTGAATGATATTGAAACACTTCTTGGTTCTGATGTTGCGGATGCTCAGAAGAGATTCTATGCAATTAAATTGTTTGAACGTGATGACAAGATTGCAGCTCAGATGAAGAGCGCACCAAATGTAGAAGCAATCATTTCCAAAGCCGAAAAGGAAATGGATGATGACTCAGAAAGTATCATCACAAATGAAAGATATGAATATATCGCAAGTATTATCGGCAGCTGCCTGAAGAAAAAACATGCGGGCGCAGATACAATTTCTGATAAGATTGACCGAATCGTTACAAACCGTATTCTGGCTCTGCCAATCTTCGCAGTGATCATGTTCCTTGTTTACTATATTTCCATGACAACAATCGGTGCTGCAGCAACAGACTGGACAAATGATAATCTGTTCGGTGATGGCTTCTTTATCGGCAGCGACGGCGGTTATGGTGATGCTGATAAAGCTTATGCAGGTGCTCTGGAAGTTGTAAATGGATTCATCAGTTACGAAGCAGATCAGGGTATGGATACAAGCGCTGTTGAAGCAGCCCTTGATTCTGAAGCAGATGATTATGATCCATCAGCAGCAGAAGCAGCAGTGAATGCATTTGTTGCTCAGGTAGATCCATCTACAGAGGCAACATATCTTGTAGAAGATGAAGAAACACTTGCAACAGAAGAAACAACTGCTTCTTATGCAGATCTGACAGATGCTGTCGCTGCTTTATCAGAAGCTGGTTATGAAGCTCCGGATCCGGCAGCATATGGCACATTTATCAGCAGTATTCCTGATGCAGTCAGCGGCCTGCTTGAAAATGCAAACTGTGCTGAATGGCTTCAGGGTCTGATCGTAGATGGTATTATCGCCGGTGTTGGTGCTGTCCTTGGTTTCGTACCTCAGATGCTTGTCCTGTTCTTCCTGCTGGCTATTCTTGAGTCCTGCGGTTACATGGCACGTATCGCCTTCATCATGGATAGAATTTTCCGTAAATTCGGTCTTTCCGGTAAATCCTTCATTCCTATTCTTGTTGGTACAGGTTGTGGTATCCCAGGTATCATGGCTTCCAGAACAATTGAGAATGAACGTGACCGTCGTATGACCATCATGACAACAACATTTATCCCTTGCGGTGCGAAGACACCTTTCATTGCGATGATCGCAGGTGCTGTATTCGGCGGTGCTGCATGGGTTGCAACAAGTGCATACTTCCTTGGTATGGCAGCAATTATCTGTTCAGGTATTATCCTGAAGAAGACAAAGATCTTCGCCGGAGATCCTGCTCCTTTTGTTATGGAGCTTCCGGCATACCATATTCCGACTCCGGGTGCTGTACTCAGAGCAACATGGGAACGTGGCTGGTCTTTCATTAAGAAAGCTGGTACAATTATTACATTATCAACAATCCTTGTTTGGTTCCTGTCCTATTTCGGTTGGGTAGACGGTGCATTTACAATGCTTGCGGAAGACCAGTTAGACAGCAGTATTCTTGCAAGAGTAGGTCATGCAATTGCATGGATCTTTGCACCACTTGGATTTGGTAACTGGCAGGCAACTGTAGCATCTGTTACAGGTCTTGTAGCAAAGGAAAACATCGTTGGTACACTGGGTATCCTTTATGGTGGCGGCGATGGTACAGTATATCAGGCAATGGCAGCTTCCTTTACACTTGTTTCCGGTTATGCATTCATGGCATTTAACCTGCTGTGTGCACCATGCTTCGCAGCAATGGGTGCTATCAAGCGTGAGATGAACAATGCAAAATGGTTCTGGATTGCAGTTGGTTATCAGTGCGGTTTCGCTTATCTTGTAGCCCTCGTTATCAACCAGATTGGTAACCTTGTTGCAAATCACACATTTGGTATCTTCACAGTTGTCGCTATCCTGGTAATCATTGGATTCTTCTATCTGCTGTTCCGTCCATACAAGGAAAGCAACACATTAGAAGTAAAAGGCAAAGCAGTAGCTTAAATTGATTTGAAAGGTCGGGCGAGTGCTTAATGGGAACTCTTATAGTAGGCGTTATACTGATAGTCATTGTCGCAGCGATTGTTCGCTCGATGATTAAAGATAAGAAAAATGGCAAGGGCTGTGGTGATTGCAGTCATTGTGGAGGTGGATGCGGTGGCGGCAGCAGCTGTTGCAAATAGAGACACGGAACAATATCATCGTGTCAGCAGAGAGAAGGAAGAAATTCTCTATTTACTGAGAAAACGTGGTTTTCGCGTGACAAAGCAAAGAGAGCTGATATTGGATATCGTGTTCGAGCATGAATGTGCCAGCTGTAAAGAGATTTATTATCAAGCCATTCAGCGTGATCCGGGTATCGGTATGGCAACGGTATACCGTATGGTCAATACACTGACGGATATCGGGGTGTTAAAGGTGGCAACACTGAAACCCCAGACCGCTTTAGGTTCAGGAAGCGGATGCCAGATTCTCTTGAAAAATCAAAATAAAATCGTCCTTAATCAGACGGAATGGACAGAAGTACTTCAAAATGTACTGCGCCGTAAAGGTTATAATTACAATGCGGCTGATGAAATTGTTGAAGTGACTATACAGTAGTCCTGATAAAAATAAATATTAATTCGTACACAAAAAGGAACTTCCGGTTTATGGTTTAAATCGGAAGTTCCTTTTTACTTTATCATGTTTATCATGTTTCATGATTGAGGAGCTTTTTGGCCATGTCAATCAGTTCATCACTGACAGCAAATTCCATTTGGACGTCCTTTACCTCAGGAACATTAGAAAGGATTTCGTTTTTCACTAGTTCCTCTGTTGTAATCCATGCTGAAGGACAATTAGAACACATGCCGGTAAATTTAAATTTGAGAATTCCATTTGAGAAAGATGTAATGGTCATATCACCGCCATGCCCCTGAAGGGCAGGGCGGATACGATCGGATACAACTTGCTGAATCTTGTTCAGTGTATTCAAAGGGAGGACCTCCGATCATCAATCTTTAATGTGAGCAATGTGCTTTGCCATTGCTTTCTTAGCAGGCATATTGCTCTGTCTGGAAATCATAATTCTCTGAGCCTGTGGGCTGCCTGCACCATGCATAGATTCTGTCAGATAACCGACAGCAGCGGTACCAAGGGTCAGATTTTCGATAAGACGCATAATCTTGAAACGATCCATAACATCTACCTTTGCAGGGCCTGCAAGGTATTTGCGGATAACAGGACCGACTACAGGATGATCCATATCCTTTTCGGAAGGCAGTGTAACCATCAGGCCGCCTGCGATATCCTGTGCAAGACGTGCGATTTCATATGGGAAACGGGTAACATTCTGTTTGCAGACATTGGCCAGCATCAGATCAATCAGGTAGTTGCCGGATTCTGTTGGCTGACCTTCGGCTGAACAGGCAATACCGCAGCAGTAAAGAGTTTCATTCAGATGAATCATTTCAATCAGTTTATCTTTGATATGAGAAGCTTTTTCAACGCCGTTATACTCTGAAGCAAGGGCTGTAGCACCAATGAGGACATCGCCGACACCGACTTTACATCCGCCATAGCTCTGTCTGTGATAACCTGCAAAACGTTCAACGAGCATACCTGCAAATTCTGTTTCCCCATTCAGGAAAATACGGTCATTAGGGACAAAAACATTATCGAAGACTGTCAGTGCTTCCATACCACCGTATGTAGAATTGCCGAGATCAAGCTGGCATCCTTCAGTCTTTCTTGTATCACAGCTCTGACGGCCGACAATCATCATTAAACCTTCTGTGTCCAGAGGAACAGCAAAAGAAACGGCATAATCCTTGTCATCAGGTCCCATAGCGATGGTAGGCATGACAATCACTTCGTGAGAATTCAGAATACCTGTCTGATGTGCTTTTGCACCGCGGACAACGATACCGTCCGGACGGCGTTCAACAACATGCAGGAAAAGATCAGGGTCTGCCTGCTTGGATGGAGAAAGGCTTCTGTCACCTTTAGTATCTGTCATGGCGCCATCAACTGTCAGGTCGTTTTGCTGAACATAAGTAGCGAATTTAACAAAATTATCATGATAGTGTGTGCCGTATTTTTTATCTACTTCATATGTTGTGCTGTACACGGAATTGAAAGAATCCATGCCGACACAACGCTGGAAACAGGCTGCGGTCTTCTGACCAAGCAAACGCTGCATTTTAACTTTCTTAACAAGATCATCAGAACTCTGGTGAATATGTGTAAAACGGTTGATTTTCTCACCTGTAAGGTTTGAAGTCGCTGTCATCAGATCAGCATATTCAGGATTTTGTGCAAGGTCATAAGTTGCTTTGACTGAATTAACAGCCGGTTGAAGAATCGGATTACCTACCGGGTTGTCAATCTCTTCACCGAAAAGAAAGATTTTCATTTTGATTTTCTGCAGACTTCTTACGTATTCGTCTCCTGTCATTAATGGCATAATAAATTCCTCCCAAAAATTTAAAATGTGTAAATAGTTTAGAATCATGTATCCATTGATTAAATGTATCAATAGTACTTGATATTCTTAGTTATAAGCAAGATGCGTGCCAACATTGACAAAGAAAAAACAGCCCTGTTTTGCGGTATTCGTGGCAGGACTGTTTTATGTATATCTCAAAAATGAGAAAAAACGACAAATTGGAATCTCAAAAATGAGAAACTTCTCAAAAATAAGAACTACAGATTTTCAGAACGGGGATATTTTTCTTCAAGGTGCTTTTTCCTTCGGGACAGAGTTTTCAAATTCATATCCAGTTTTTCAGCTGTTTTTTCAAGGGTGCCGTATAAACTGCAGTACTCCCGGATATACTTCAGTTCGATCTGCTCAAGAATGGTTTTCAGCTGGATATTGCCAAGCTGGACATTATCTTTGATCAGACTGGATTCGCTGCTCCATAATTCGGCAGATGAAATAATATCTTCATCACTGAGAATAACCATCTTCTCAATGGTGTTCTTGAGCTCCCTGACATTTCCGGGCCAGTTATATTCTTCCAGCGTTTTGCAGGAGTAAGGACTCAGTGTTTTATGTGTTTTAAACTTGGCATTAAATTGATTAAGAAAATGTTGAGCCAGAGGGATGATGTCTTTTTTGCGCTCGCGAAGAGGAGGAATTTCCAGATTGACGACATTCAGGCGATAATAAAGGTCGGAACGGAATTCATTGGCATCAATCATTTCTTTCAGGTCGCGATTAGTGGCGGCAATGACGCGAACATCGATTTTGCGGGGCTGACTGGAACCGAGACGCATGATTTCATTTTCCTGAAGAGCGCGCAAAAGTTTCATTTGGACATTCATAGGCATTTCACCGATTTCATCAAGAAATAATGTACCGCCGTTGGCAACTTCAAAATAGCCGGGGCGGCCTTTGGAGAGGGCACCTGTAAAAGCGCCGCCTTCATAACCGAATAATTCACTTTCGATGAGATCCTTGGCAATGGCACCACAGTTGACGCTCAGCATCGGATTATCCCTGCGGGAGCTGTTCTGATGGATAAAGTGAGCCAGAAGTTCCTTGCCGGTTCCTGTTTCACCCTGAATGAGTACAGTGGTATCTTTGTCAGCTACTTTGGTGGCACTGTAAAGAATTTCGTACATTTTAGGATCATTGACCAGAAACTGGGAACGGTCAATGTTTTGCTGTGTCAGCGCACGGATTTTCTCTTTGTATTCGGACACCTGAACCATCTGTTCACTGAGCTGCTGACGGAGTTCTTCGATCATTTTGAAATCACGGGTATTGCTGATGACCATGATAATTTTGCCTTCGGGTGAAAATACAGGAGTACTGGTGATGTAAGCTTTACGCCCTGTTCTGAGAAAACTCTGTTCAATGGTTGCGGTTTTCCCTGTTTTCATAACAATCAGTGAAGCAGAATAATTGATTAGCGTAGATTCAAGGTCATGCATATTCTGACCGATAATCTCTTCACTGGTGATGCCGGACATTTCTTCATAGGACTTGTTGACTTTTAAAACATTACCTTCGCCATCTGTGATAAAGAAACCGTCCAGGGAATCCTGAAAAATTGTGTCCAGAGATTCATAAAGCTGTCGTGTATAGGAAAGTTCATCAGCCAGAGCCTGTGTACCTTGTTTTTTTAGCTGCTCTATGTTAAGCTGTTTGGTATATTTACTGAAATCAGGTGGTGTATTCAATATTTTTCCCTCCAGTAATCCTTATATTTAATAAAAAACTGCTTTTAGTATAGCATAAACGAGTACCTTTTAACACTTTATTGGATGAAAAATGACAATAAACATGGTAATGAGATTCATTCTCAATAAATGGTATTGCAATTTTTTGACAGAGCTGGTATGATAATGACATCAGGTGGTTAGGTATATCTAACCAAGTAAAGGAGAGTAAAAGGATGGTTGCATACAGGCAGACGTATGAAATAATAAGAGGAATACAGGAAAAAGCAGCAGAGCAGTGTGCACCGGTTATTTTTGGTATCAAGCCCTCAAACCTGCTGATTATTGAGCAGAGTTACGCTAAGGCGTTGAAATCTCTGGTTGAAACAACAGGCCTGAAGGTGCGGTGCTTTGAACATCGTGAAGAACGCCAGGTATGGTTCATGTTTCGCGAGGAGCCCCTTTACAGGCAACTGATGGATCCTGATAACAGGGCTTTTATGAAGCAGTTTGGGTATACTGAAGATATGACGATGGATGAGATGCTTGTTTATGCAGCAAAACGTTTCAGAGAGTACAAGGCTGGCAAAGCGGATTTTCCTCATGAAATGGGTATTTTTCTTGGATATCCGCTGGGGGATGTCAAAGGCTTTATTGAACATCATGGTCGTAACTGCTTATGCAGCGGATATTGGAAAGTATATGAGAATGAAGAAAAGGCCTGTGAGACATTCCGCCTATATGCCAGAGTCAAGCAGATTGCCATGGATATGGTCAGACAGGGCATGGGTTTTGGAATGGCAGAACAATATCAATTTGTATAATCAGAGCGGTCATTCACCGTTTTTGATATAATTAAACACTTTTTATAGGAGGAGTTTTAACAATGAAAGAAATTATGATCGCATACTGGAGCGGTACAGGCAACACAGCAGCAATGGCAGCAATTTTAGGCAAAGGTATTCAGGATGGTGGAGCAACAGCAAAGGTTGTGTCTGTAGAAGACATCAAAGCTGACGATTTAAAAGATTATCCTGTATTTGCTCTTGGCTGCCCATCCATGGGAAATGAAACTCTTGAAGAAACATACATGGAAGATTTCGTAACAGAAGTTGAGAGTTTTGCATCAGGTAAGAAAATCGGTTTATTTGGTTCTTACGGATGGGGAGACGGTGAATGGATGCGCAACTGGGTAGCTCGTATGGAAGAGGCCGGTGCCCAGGTATACGGCGGTGAAGATGCTATTTGCATGAATGAGCCTGATTCAGAAGCTGAAGAAAAACTCGAAGCACTGGGCAAAGAGTTAGCAGCTTTATAATTAACAGCAATACGATTTCGAAGTTTTATCACTTATACTCATTTTTACTTGAAGGTATTTAAAATAATAACTGTTCAGGGCCGAAGACAATCTCATCGACTGATAAAGACCGGGCAGTCCGGAAATCGGTTCTGAACAGCTGAAAAAATGTTTTGAGAAGGAGGATAGCCATGAGTGTTGTTATCATCGGTGGTCATGACAGAATGGTCTGTCAGTATAAGAAAATTTGTAAATCTCATAAATGTAAAGCAAAGGTATTCACTCAGATGTCTGCCGATTTGGACAAGCAGATTGGTGATCCTGATTTATGCATTTTGTTTACAAATACCGTTTCTCACAAAATGGTACGATGTGCCGTAGATGAAGCTGAGAAAAAGAAATTTAAAATCGTTCGTTGCCACACAAGCAGCGGTTCAGCATTGGAGGGTATTTTACTTGAACATGCTGTATAAAAAATAAGGGCGTGTGAAAAACTTTCGTTTTTCACACGCCCTTATTTTTTACTGCTTTTGTGAGTAATTACCCGGTCACGCTATCATTGCATTATTAAATAAAGTTTGTTAAAATGTAACTGTTCGGAGGTTAGCTCTGAACAGTTACGTTAAAGATAAAGGTTAATTTTTGCAGTATATTTTATGGAATATTTTTTTAAAGGGGTTATTTATGGGACAAGAACAACATAGGGCAACGGCACGTGTATTGGACATTGTGGAATCACTTTCTGAAGTTCAGGAGGGACTTACACTTACAGAACTTGCAGTAGCCTTGAAAGCACCTAAAAGCAGCCTTTTCCCGATCGTGCATACGTTGGAGCAGAGAAAGTATATTATGTGTGATGCGGGGAGCGGGAAGTACAGGTTGGGATTGCGTACATATATTATTGGCGCTTCATGTACGTCACAAAGCGGATTTGAACCATTGATCAACATTATGAATAGTGTAACTGAGTCTACACAGGAAACAAGCCAATTCGGAATTTTGGAAGGTGGTAATGTTTTATATGTGGCAAAGAAAGATTCACCTCAGGCCATTCGAATGATATCCTGGGTAGGAACAAAACTTCCGGCAAATGCAACTGCCATCGGGAAAGCATTGCTAAGTGACCTTACAGATGAACAGATTAGAGATCTGTATAGAGATGGCCTGCCAAAGCTTACGGAACATACGATTTCAGATATGGATCTATTGCTTGGTCAGATTGAACAGATACGATGCGGAGAAATTGCAACAGAAACAGAGGAGTCCACTCCCCAGATGCGTTGTTTTGCTGTGCCAATCCGGCAGAATGGCAGAGTTGATGCAGCATTAAGTATTTCTGTTCCGATTTTCCGCTATACAGATGAAAAGAGAGTACAGATTTGTCAATGTCTGAGAGAGGCACAACAGCAAATAGAACAACTTGTGGGATTGTATAACTTTGAACTCATAAAGCCATAAGAAATATAAGGGAATAAAAAGATCTTCAATTTTTAAATTGAGGCTCTTTTTTTGTTTCAGACAAAATGCTTGCCAAACAGATCAAAAAACATAACAAATTTGAAGTCGCTTTTTTGTTGACTTTGTTGATTGACAAAAAATAAACATATTGATAAACTATACCCATAAAAACCTATATAAGAACTGAGTTCTTATATAGGAACAAACAAAACATATAAGGGAGAAAAGAACATGGAAACAATTACAGATCTCATTAAAGGGGTATCTGTACCACGCATGGTGAAAATTCGAGAGGTTTTTGACGATACACATATTCCGGTGAATATGATTGCGGATATGGTAAATGCAGAATTGTCCCGAGAAGCCCTGGGTGGTCAGGTGAAACCGGGAATGCGCATCGCAATTACATGTGGCAGCCGCGGGATGAGTAACAATGCAGTGATGGCAAAAGCAATTGTTGATTTTGTCAAGTCAAAAGGTGCAGAACCGTATATTGTTCCTGCAATGGGCAGTCATGGTGGCGCAACTGCTGAAGGACAGCTTCAGATTCTTAAAGATTATGGCATTACAGAAGAAGCAATGGGATGTCCGATTAAGAGTTCAATGGATACGGTACAGATTGGTTTATCTGGTGTAAGACATCAGCCTGTGTTTATGGATAAAAATGCTTCAGAGGCGGATGGTATTATCCTTTTTAACCGTATTAAGCCGCATACTTCTTTCAGGGGACCTTATGAAAGTGGTCTTATGAAAATGATGGCAATTGGTCTTGGCAAACAGAAAGGTGCAGAGAGTATTCATCATCAAAGTCCGGCAATTATGCACGAATTAATTGAGGAGTATGGAAGGACATTTATTGATAACGTACCTATTATTGGCGGTATTGCAGTCATTGAAAATGCTTATGATGAAACATATCTGATCAAAGGGCTTACGCCGCAGGAAATTATTACTGAAGAGCCGAAGCTTAAAGAACTTTCTTATAAGACGATCGCACATATATTGTTTGATAAATGTGATGTTTTAGTTGTTGATAAGATTGGTAAGAATATTTCCGGCGATGGAATGGATCCAAATATATCCGGAAGATTTGTTCTTCCACAGTATTGCTCAGGCGGAATTCAGGCAGAGAAGTGTGTCATTTTAGATATTACAGATGAGACACATGGCAATGCACAGGGAGTAGGACTTGCAGAAGTTACGACACGTCGTTTGGTTAATAGAATGAAACTGGAAATGACGTATCCTACAGGAGTAACCAACACATTTTTACATCTTATGAAAATTCCTATGATCATGGATAATGATCGGGAGGCATTGCAGCTTGCTTTGTGTTGCTGTCCGGAAGCAGAGGATCAGAATAACATGAAAATGATTCGTATACCGGATACCGCGCATATCGAATACATAGAAATATCAGAAGGACTTTTGCCGTTAGCAAAAGAAAATCCAAATATAGAAATTCTTACAGAACCATATGATTTGCCATTTGATGAAAATGGAAATTTGTTTTAGTTTAATATTTAAAGAGAGGAAAGGAAGGAAAAGAGTATGACATCACCTGGATTATTGATTTTGGCTCTTGTGGTTGCAATTGCTGTTATTCTGTTCTGTATTATTGTATTGAAATTGAATGCAGCGATTGGTATGGTTATTGCCTGTTTAGTTATGGGAGTTATGGGTGGACTCGATTTGCTCACTACAACATCGACGATTGCGTCTGGATTTGGAAATATGATGACAAGTATCGGTTTACCGGTTGGTTTTGGTACGATTCTTGGACAGCTTATGAATGATAGCGGTGCAGCTGAGGTAATAGCAGATAAAATTGTATCTGCATTCCCGGCAAAAAAGGCTATCTGGGGCTTAAGTATTGCAGGGTTTATTTTATCCATTCCAGTATTTTTTGATGTAACATTTATTATTCTTATTCCAATTGGTATTACAATTGCTTCTAAAATTGATCTTAAAATGGGATATGTTACAGGATGTCTGACGATTGGTGCAACAACTGCACACTGTGTTGTACCACCAACACCAAATCCACTTGCAGCAGCAGATATTTTTGGCTTTGACCTTGGTATTATGCTTATTGTAGGTTTAATTGTAGGCTTTATTACAGTTATGGTATCCAATTTCATTTATATCAAGATTCATGATCAGGGTATTTGGAATGAGGAAAAGGATGTCAATCATAGCTCAAATGTTACAGAAGAATTGGTTGCAGCTCGTGAAGGAAGAAAGAGTCAGGAAGATAGAACCAAGAAACCGTCTCTGCTTATTTCACTTCTTCCAATCATCATTCCGGTTGTTTGTATTCTGTTTGGTACAATCGGTGGAGCCTTATTTGCAGAGAAACCTGTGATTTGCTCATTCCTTGGAGATAAAGTTATTGCTATGCTGTTAGGTACACTTGGCGCTTATTTAGTCAGTCTGCCTTACCTTGGAAAGAATGGAATCGAAAAGTCTGCGGGTGAGGCACTTAAGAGTGCAGGTGTTGTACTTTTGATTACAGGTGCAGGCGGTTCATTTGCGTCTGTTATTACAGCTACAGGAATTGGCGATGCAATTGTAGGTCTGTTAGGAACAAATACAACATCTATATTACCGGCTATGTTCCTTGCATATGGTATTGGTATGGTTTTCCGTGTGGCACAGGGATCAGGTACTGTTGCAGGCATGACTTCCATGGGTATTATGGCAACGATTGCACCAGCTATCGGATGCCATCCGGTATGGATTGCACTTGCATGTCTCTCCGGAGGTAATTCAATTGGACATGTCAATGATTCCGGTTTTTGGGTTGCAACAAATATGTCTGGATTAACCGTAACAGGAGGTCTTAAAACATATACACTGGGTTCCTTTATTTCATCAGTATGTATTTTTGTACTTGCAATTATTGGTGCTCTGATTATTCCACTTTAATAAGGAACATATGTAACTGTTCAGAACCGAGATTTGGTGGCGGTTCTGAACAGTTACTGTATTAAATATAGGAGGATACATATGCAGAATGCGATGATTATAGATAGTAGGGACAATGTGATTGTTGCTATTGAGCCTATTGCAAAAGGGGATACTGTCACATGGATGTGTGATGGTAAAGAAAACACACTCACTGCACTTCAGGATATTACAATTTACCACAAGATTGCCTGTCGCGATATTGTAAAGGGAATGCCTGTTATTAAATATGGTGAACATATTGGTATCGCTGTCGCAGACATAAAGGCTGGTGAACATGTTCATATCCATAACGTTGAAGGGCATAGAGAAAACTTGGAAGCTAAAGTAAAATAGGAGGATATGGCAATGAATTTTTATGGATACAGAAGACCTGACGGGCGTGTAGGTGTTCGTAATATGGTACTCATACTTCCGGCGAGTGTCTGTGCCTCTGATACAGCGCGTATTATTTCGTCACAGGTTGTTGGATCGGTTACATTTAATAATCAGCTGGGATGTTCCCAGGTGGCGTCGGATCAGCAGTACACAATGGATGTGATGGCAGGGTATGCTGCGAATCCGAATGTGTATGGTACGGTTGTTGTTTCTCTGGGATGTGAAAATTGTCAGATGGATCTTGTGGTAAAGGCAATTGAAGAGAGAACAAATAAACCTTTGAAACAGGTGATTATTCAGGAAGCAGGAGGAACAATCAAAGCAGCAGAAATTGCTGTCCGCTATGCAAAAGAGATGGTTGAAGAGGCTTCACTTCTTCAGAAAGAAGAATTCCCAATGTCCGAGTTAATTATTGGAACAGAATGCGGCGGCAGTGATCCAACCAGTGGTCTGGCAGCAAATGTTCTGATCGGTGAACTCAGTGATCGGATTGTAGCTGAAGGAGGAACTTCAATTCTTTCTGAAACAACAGAATTTATAGGTGCAGAACATATTTTGGCTTCACGGGCTGCAACACCTGAAGTGCGGGACAGAATATTTGAAATTGTTCACAGATATGAAAAAGCACTGCAGCTTGTAGGTGAAGAGGTGCGTGAAGGCAATCCTTCTCCGGGTAATAAAGCAGGCGGCATTACAACATTGGAAGAAAAATCCCTCGGATGTATTCATAAGGGTGGTCATACACCGGTAATGGAAGTGTATGATTATGCAAAACAGGTTGAGGCGAAAAAGGGTCTTGTGATTATGGATACCCCGGGAAATGATCCTTCATCAGTAGCCGGAATGGTTGCGGGCGGAGCACAGATTGTTGTTTTTTCAACTGGCCGTGGTACTCCTACAGGTAATCCGATTGCACCTGTCATCAAAATAACAGGCAACAAACTGACGTATGCTAATATGAGTGACAATATTGATGTAGATGCATCACCGATTATTTATGGTGGTGAATTGAAGAAGTTGGGGGATGATTTCCTTAAATTAACAGCAGAAGTAGCAAGCGGAAGACAAACAAAGGCAGAATCTCTTGGATTTACGGAGATGGCAATTGCCCGGGTTTGTAATTTCGTTTAATTATATAATATAAAGGTAACTGTTCAGAGCTGACCTCCAAAATGCTACGCATTTCGTCGGTGTGGCGTATCCGCCAAATAAAATTTCAAAAACAGTCTTAAAAATGCAAGCATTTTATACCTGTTTTTTGAAATTTTGCTTGGCTCTGAACAGTTACATATAAAGAATAATTTATACAATAAGGAGACAGAATATTATTATGAGTAAGAAATATGTTGTGATGGACGGAAATACTGCTGCAGCATATACAGCATATGCGTTTACAGAAGTGGCAGCGATTTATCCGATTACACCATCTTCGCCAATGGCAGAAAAAGTTGATGAGTGGTCAGCGAAAGGGAAAAAGAATCTCTTTGGTACGACAGTAGATATTACGCAAATGCAGTCTGAGGCAGGTGCGGCAGGCGCCTGTCATGGTTCGCTTCAGGCAGGGGCACTTACAACGACATTTACATCTTCACAGGGATTGATGTTAATGATTCCGGCAATGTATGCCATGGGAGGCCAGTTCCTTCCAAGTGTTATGCATATTGCATCACGAGTTGTAACATCTAATCATCATTCCATTTTTGGTGACCATACAGATTTTATGACATGTCGTACCACAGGATATGCCATGTTAATGTCATCATCACCACAGGAAGCAATGGATTTGGCAGCGGTTGCACATCTTTCGGCAATTAAGGCAGGGTATGCTTTTATGCATTGTTTTGATGGTTTCCGAACTTCTCATGAAATGCAGAGAATAGAGGCACTGGATTATGAAGATCTTCGTCCACTGATGGATACAGAAGCACTGGATGCTTTTCGTCACAAATCTTTAAATCCGGAACATCCTACAAATCGTGGTAATAATGTAAATCCGGATATTTATTTTCAGTGTAAAGAGGGTGCAAATGTTAAAGCAGCAGTTGTACCGGAAACTGTTCAGCATTATATGGATGAAATTAATAAGATTACAGGACGGGATTATAAACTCTTTAACTATTATGGTGCAGAAGATGCGGAAGAAGTTATTGTTGTTATGTGTTCTGCATCTGAAGCTGTCAAAGAAACTGTTGATTTCCTTAATGCTAATGGACGGAAGGTAGGCCTTGTACAGATTCATCTGTATCGACCATTTTCAGTAGAACACTTTGCAGCAGCTATTCCTGCAAGCTGCAAGAAGATTGCTGTTCTTGATCGTAGTAAAGAAACAGGCTCTGTCGGTGAACCGGTATATCTGGATGTTGTAACTGCATTAAACCAGGCAGGAAGAAAAGATATTACAGTCGTAGGCGGACGTTATGGCCTTTCATCAAAAGATGTTACACCTGGGCAGTTTATTGCAGTATATGACAATCTGCGTCAGGATAATCCAAAGAACAATTTCACCATTGGTATCAATGATGATGTGACATATACTTCTCTTGAGTATAAAGAGATTGAAATTCCTCATCCGGGACAAATTTCCTGTAAATTATGGGGACTTGGCGGTGATGGAACCGTTGGTGCCAATAAAAATGCAATTAGTACGATTGGATTAGTTGGCAACAAGTATGCTCAGGCTTATTTTTCATATGATACGATGAAATCAGGCGGTTTAACTCAAAGCCATCTGCGTTTTGGAGATGAACCGATCCGCTCTACATATCTGGTCAACTCAGCGGACTTTGTTGCTGTTCATGCACCTACTTATATTGGTAAATATGATGTTACAGAGGATTTAAAAGAGGGCGGTACATTCCTTTTAAATTGTCCATGGACAGAGGATGAACTTGAGACAAGACTGACAGGAAAGATTAAAAGAGACCTTGCAAAGAAACATATTAATTTCTATATTATTGATGCCGCTAAGATTGCAGCTGAAATAGGTCTTGGAAAACGTACGAACAATGTTCTTCAGGGAGCCTTTTTTGCACTGACAAAGGTTATTCCGATGGATGTTGCAGAGGAAGATATGAAACGCAATAACTATAATTCCTATTTCAAAAAGGCCGGTCAGAAGATTGTTGACTTGAATAATAAGGCAGTAGATTTAGGAATCAGTGCAGCAGTAAAAATCAATATACCTGCAGAATGGGCAACCGCAGAAGATACACCTGCAGCTATGCCGAAGAATGCAACACCTTTTGTACGTGATATTGTAGTTCCTATGGATCGACAGATGGGAGATAAACTTCCTGTTTCTGTTTTTCAGAAGTATGGTGTACTGGATGGTACATGGGAAAATGGTACATCTGCTTATTCAAAACGTGGTGTAGCAACAAAAGTACCACAGTGGAATCCAAATTCATGTATTCAGTGTAATCGTTGTTCAATGGCTTGCCCGCATGCGGCAATAAGACCTGTATTATTATCAGAAGAAGAGAAGGCGGCTGTACCAGCATCATTTGTTACAGCACCGGCTAAAGGATTAGGCAATCAGAAGAACTATTTCTTCAGAATGCAGGTATCTCCGTATGATTGTCTTGGTTGCGGCGTATGCCAGACGGTCTGCCCGGTTAATCAGAACGAAAAGATGGATGATGCGCTTGTCATGTCACCATTTGAAGAGCAGAAGAGTGAGCAGGACAATTTTGATAATATTGCAATGAATGAAGCTTATCTCAAAAAAGAAGTCATTAATGATAAAACAATTAAGAATGTTCAGTTTGCAAAACCATACTTCCAGTTCTCTGCTGCTTGTGCAGGATGTGCCGAGACAACATATATTAAGCTTATTAGCCAGTTGTTCGGAGACCATATGTACGTTGGTAATGCAGCTGGATGTTCATCTGCTGTATCCGGCGGGGCACCGATTCTTCCATATTGCAAGGATTGCAAAGGACATGGACCGGCATGGGAGCATTCACTTTTTGAGGATAACGCAGAATTTGCTTATGGTTTCTATCTGGCGCAAGATGCAATTCGCAAAGAACTGTTGATCCGCCTTGAGAATTTGAAAAATGCAGGCTCAGAACCGGCGGTTATCGGTGAATATATGGAACACTGGAATGATTCTGAAAAATCACGTGAAGTTACAGATAATCTTGTTAAGGCACTTGAACAGCTTCCTGTAAATGAGGATATTCAGTATATTTTAACAAATAAGGAATATCTTGCGAAGAAATCCGTATGGGCAGTAGGCGGCGATGGATGGGCTTATGATATCGGTTTCGGTGGTATCGACCATGTAATGGCACAGAATCGTAATGTTAACCTGCTTGTTCTTGATACAGAAGTTTACTCTAACACAGGTGGACAATCTTCAAAGGCGACACCAATCAGTGCGACAGCTAAATTCGCTGCCGGTGGTAAAACTGTAGCTAAAAAAGACCTTGGTGGCATTCTTATGCAGTATAAGTATGTCTATGTTGCTCAGGTTGCTATGGGAGCAGATCCGAATCAGACACTGAAGGCGTTAAGAGAAGCGGAGTCTTATGATGGACCTTCAATTGTAATTTGTTATTGTCCTTGTCTGGAGCAGCATATTAAGGCCGGTATGGGATGCTCTCAGGAGGAAATGAAGAAGGCAGTAGAATGCGGTTACTGGCATTTATACCGTTATGATCCTCGTCGTGCTGCAGAAGGAAAGAATCCATTCCAGCTGGATTCACCGGAACCAGATACAGATAAGATCCTGGATTTCATGATGGGAGAGAATAGATATGCTTCTCTTAAGAATAATTTCCCTGAGAAAGCAGATGCACTTTACCAGAAAGAAATTGAAGATGTCAAAGCACGTTATCAGAAATACAAGGAACTTGCAAAATAATAATGTGAAATTATAAAAAATGCATTTAGGGAAAAGAAAAAGGGGCAGTCTGAATTCCAGACTGCCTCTTGTACGTAGTAAGGTTTTTCGTATTCTGTGACAAAGAAAAAGGCATCATGCAGTCCGCTTATTATTTAGCAGTACAATGCTTTTATTACTTGCGTGACTGATAGAATATTTCCTTTATCTTATGGAATGTTTCTTCGCTAAGAACATGCTCAATACGGCAGGCGTCTTTCAACGCAGTTTCCTCGCTGACTCCAATGGACATCAGATAACCGGAGATAACCTGGTGACGCTCGTAAATGCTTCGGGCGATGGCCAGACCGGATTCTGTCAACGTGAGAAGATTGTTGTCATCCATATTGACGTATCCGTTTTCGCGGAGTCGCTTCATGGCAACACTGACGCTTGGCTTGGAGTAACCAAGATGTCTGGCTACATCGATGGAACGCACTTCTGAGCTGTGAAGTGAGAGCATATAAATGGTTTCCAGATAATCTTCTGGAGATTCCTGCATCTTCAATGGACACACCGTCCTTTCTTCTAAAAATTGTTCATTTATTATATCATATTTTGGTTAAAATATCAAAGAAATATTGCTGAAATCCAGGGCGTTACCAAGGTGAATGGATGCTTTGTTATTTTTTTCGAAAAATAGCAGTAAAATGATAAAATATGAGAAAAAGTTGTGACGAGGGTCAGTATTTTTGCATCTAATAGATATAACAGATAGTTGTATGAGAGCTCGAATAAATAAATGGTGTATACATCAAAGGAGGAAGTGAAGAGGATGAACAAGAAAGAGTTAGGGGCGTTGATTATCGACGGCACGGATGATTTTTATCGTGTGGCAAAGTCGATTCTCAAAGAAGATGCGGATTGCCAGGATGCTGTTCAGGAAGCAGTGAGTAAGGCTTTCGCAAAGATTGATACGTTGCGTGAGAAGAAATATGCCAAAACCTGGTTTATACGAATTTTGCTGAATGAATGTTATCGTATGCTGCGGCAAAGGAAACGTGAGGCAGCTTATCATGAACAGATTTCCGGAGAAGAGATTAGGCAGCATCAATATTCAGATTTGTATCAGAAAATCATGTCACTGGAAATCGAATATAGGGTGCCGCTGGTATTGTATTATCTGAATCAATATACAATCAAGGAAATCGGTCAGATGCTGGACTTGGGGGACAGTGCAGTAAAAATGCGTCTGAGCCGGGCCAGGAAAATGATGCGGCGTATGTATGAACAGGAGGATGCGGTATGAGTGAGAAAAATAGTTGGGAGAAGGATTTCCCGGAAACACCGGAAAGTTTTAGAATGGCTTTAAAAGAGATGGTGGAAAAAGAAATAGCGGATGATGAAATTGAGGTAAAAGTGAATGACGGAACAAACCATGTAAAAGGAAAAATTAATAAACGAAATACGAAGTATATGCAAGATAGACGAAGCAGTGCAAATGTTTCAAATCGAAGGTGGAGAGTGGTTAAAATAGCTGTTGCTGCTTTGGTTCTGGCAGGCATTCTTGGCGGAGGAGTTTATGCTGTGACAAAATCCGGTGCATCATCACTGGTAGGTCGAGAAGTGGATGAGACAGGTGCGGAAGCTTATTTGACAACAGATGCCAGCGCTTTTAATCAGACCGTAACGCCGGGATGGCCGCAGATTATGGTGGATATCAGAGGTGAGGATAATGCTGCTGAGGTAAAAGGGGTCAGTGAGCCGCTGCTAGATATTACCCAGGTGTATTATGATGGTCTGAGTCTGGCATTTTATGCACGCCCGACAGGTAAAGGAAAAAGGCATCAGTTAAATTCAGACCGATTGGCTATCGGAGATGCGGTGTATATGATTCATTTTGACAAGCTTTCAGATGAGGAAGTTAAGGAGAATGAAGGCTCCGGTGTTAAAAAGGGTGATTATAAGGGCACCGTTCAGCTGGGAGGAAGGGATGTGCCGGATTCTTTTACAGCATCACTGATAGTGGATGCCGATTCTCTGGGTACTCAGACCATATCCTTTGATGCCAAATTGGATGAAAATGCCATCATTAAGCCGGCACAGACTGTGATAACAGAGGATGGTGTGGTAGCTACCGTGGATGTGTTAAAAATTGCAGAATCAGGTACGTATATCCATGTGACCTGGGAATTCGATGAAAGCCAGAAAGAGCTTTACGATAAGATGTCAAGCGAGGGCGGAGGTAACCAGGTGGTATTTATGGCACTGGATGACAACAACGGCAATCATTTTACAACAGAAGACAATATGGATACGAGACAGACAATTGTGTTCACTGTAGATGGAGATGACTGGTCCGG
Organism: Coprococcus intestinalis; assembly: GCF_023656595.1. NCBI lineage: Bacteria > Bacillati > Bacillota > Clostridia > Lachnospirales > Lachnospiraceae > Coprococcus > Coprococcus intestinalis. The sequence goes on from NZ_JAMOKJ010000023.1 coordinate 36,915, forward strand.
TGCGGAACAGAGAAAATCCTATGAAGCCGACGGCAAATATTATCGGGAAATGTTTGGAATTATCGAAGGCATGAATCAGGATGTCACATCTCTGACAGTAACACCTTATGTGAGAACAGGCGTAGAAGACGGAGAAGAGCATACGTATACAAACCTTGATTTTGCGGCGTTTACTGTCGAATATGACGAATAAAGAATAACGGAATATTAACGGATATTGCATTGCATGCGGTGGATATGTATGATATAATAAAAACATACGTTCTGCCTAATGCTTACGAAAGAGAAACCTATAGAATATACAGAAGCAGCATACTGCGCATATTGCGCAGATGCTGTGTTTTACGCGGATAACGAGTCAAAGCCCAGGCTTGCATGTGGCCTTGACGAGTATCGCGATAACGAATGAAACTCGCAAAGCGTGTTTCATCTCGTTTAAGTTGATTCCAGAGTTTCTCTTCGTTATAATGAGGGTAAGCGGAGTGCTTCTTGTGGAATCATTGAGTGTTTAGATGTAACTTATAACCGAAATGAAGAACACAGGGAGAGGGATGCTGAACTATGAACACTGAGCTGATGAACACTATTGCAGCTGCAAATGATAAGGCACAGTATGATGCTTGTGCGAAGCGGTTGATTGGACAGAAGATGATACTGGCTCACATACTTGTAAGAACTGTTGATGAATTCAAGGGGATGCAGCCGGAAGAGGCAGTTGCATATATTGAAGGAGAGCCGTTGATTGGGATTGTACCAGTTAATCCAGGAATGACCAATACTGGTAGGATAAAGGAAAGAACTATATTAACTGAGTCAATTAAAGGGCTGAATACAGAAGACAGTGAGATTAACGAAGGAACGATACGATTTGATATCATTTTTTATGTACGGATGAAAGATGGTCTGGCGCAGATGATTATTAACATTGAGATACAGAAAGACCAGCCAGCAGACTATCATCTTTTGAACAGAAGTATTTATTATGTAAGCCGGATGATTTCTTCACAAAAAGGCAGAGATTTCGTGAAGTCAAAGTATAATGATTTAAAGAGGGTTTTCAACATCTGGATTTGTCTGGATATGAATGAAAACAGTTTATCCAGATATTATCTTGCTAATGAGAATATTTTAGGTGAGTGCCACTGGAAAGGCAAGCAGGATTTGATAAATATTATATTCATTGGATTGACAAAAGATTTACCTGAACGTGATAAGAAATATGAACTGCATCGATTACTTAACGCATTGTTATCAGATAAAATAAAAGTACAGGAGAAAATAGAGGTTATAGAAAATGAATATCATATTCTGATGAATGATGATTTAAGAAGGGACGTGAATATTATGTGTAATTTAGGTGAAGGAATTGAAGAAAGAGCCATAAAAGAAACCACTGAACGTGTAACAAAGAAAGTAACAGAAGAAGTAACAAGAGAAGTAACGGAAGAAATGACAGAGCAGTTTATTCGGAGTATGTATGATAAAGGCTGTTCAATTGAATTGATTGCAGATGTAGCCAGGAAAAGTATTGCGGAGGTAAAGGCAATCCTTGATAAAGCCATACTTTCTGTATAGGCATCTTATTTTCTGTTTTATTAAAAGATAAAGGAGCTGTCTATTTCACGACAGCCCCAAAAACAAGGAGAATGCAATTTAAAGTGAGCTGCATTCTCCTTGAAAATTATCTGCTTAAAATGGATTTTGGAGTTATGAAGAGACTATTTTAGCAAGATTTCAACTGACATTTCATCAATGGCCTGCCCGTTGTGTTTTAACTGAAGAGTCAGCTGTTTTGCGTCTTCTGGCACATCCGAGATAAAGATTTTGCTGATGCAGTCTGCGCTGCCGTCTTCGTTTCTAATGACTAATACAGGGTCGACATCTTCCGAGGTGGCTTGAATTTGATTAATGTGTATCTGGTCATTACCGTAATCTGTTCCTTTATCGTCTGTGACCTGATAATCCGGTTTGGCATAGCCGCTTAGATTATCGTTTTCTTCATCTGTATATTCAAAATCATACAGATATCTTTCGGCCGCGGATGCATCCAGATGCCAGGTCAAATTCAGACGAATGCCTAACTCAGTGCGTTTTAAATCGGATATGTCCGCTGTGACATCTGAATTGACTGTAACCTGCTGATCAGTATAGCCGAGTACTCTGTCTGCGGCGGTCACCTTGAATGATACAGTTTGCTGTCCTTGGCGGATGAGTGCGGGCGTTACGGTGTTGTCTGCAGAATCGTTTTCGACCACAGCAGAGGTTTCTGTGACAGAAGTTTCTTCTGATGCCAGATAAATGCTTAATGGCATTTCTACAGTAAAGTTATCTGATTCTAATCCATCAAGTGCAAATGTTCCGACATACTCATCCTGACTGAAACCGTTCGTTTCGGTTTGACCGAGAAGCCGTCCGAAATCACCGATATATTGAGTACCATTAATGAATATTCGACTGGTAATAGCATCATATTCCTGTCCGACATCCGTTGCTTGGGCATAAATATAGAGGTAGTTGCCGTCATAATAGGCTTCTGTTAATGTAAAAAGTGGTTCGTCAAAAACTTTATTTGTATTTTGCTCAAATTGCTTCATTTGTTCAGGAAAACCGTTTTTGACAGATATGTCGCGGTTATCAATGGTTTCCATATAGCTTTCGTTGTATGTTTCTGTGCTGCTTTCAAAATAGTCGCTAAGTCGGAAATGTTTAGCTGCAAAAACCGAAGTCGTGGTAATAATGGCGATGACAGCAGCCGCAGCTGCGATTTTTTTAAAATGGTATCCGGATTTTTCTTTTTTCGTCTGTATGGATGTTGTCGGGTTTTTCTTATCTGAGATTGGAGTATTTAATTGTTCATTGACTTTTGATTCTACTAACATCTTAAAATGTTCAGGTGTTTTTAAATAATCATTTTTATTCATTGTGCTGCCTCCGATTCAAGATATTTTCTTAATTGCTGTCTGCCGCGGGCCAATTGGCTTTTGATGGTGCCTTCGCTGCGGTTGAGAATATCTGTAATTTCATGGATCTTGTAGCCCTCAATATAATATAATTCGACAGGGATTCTATACTTATCGTCCAACTGCATCATTGCATGATATAATTCAGAATAATCCGCTTCATCGGATAGGTTTTCTTTGAATGTAAAATCATTTGACGGCGCAAATTGCTTTTGGCGGTAAATGCGGTAACATTCATTGATTAAAATACGAACCAGCCATGTTTTGGCATAGGATGCATGTTGTAAAGTGTTTATTTTGTCGAAACTCTTTACAATGGCCTCCGAAACGGCATCTTCACAGTCTGTTTCATTTCTTAGAATTGACTTTGAAATTCTATAAAGACTATCGGTTGAGGCAATAATTAAGTGTCCTAAATCTTCTTTTGTCAATGGTTCATCACTTCCTTATCATGGATTTTATCATTATTTCTGTAACTGTTCAAAGCCGGCTTTAAGTTATTACATCTATTAGATAAAAAATCCAGGCAAAAGGTTGCACAATAGGAGGAATAAAATATTTTTCAAAATAGTTTCTTTTTAAACAGTTTTCAACTTGCCTATAGGGATAATTATGGAGTATAATGTGGCATAAAGAAAGACACTATTTTATGTAACCTTCAGTTTATGCTTTGTTTAAGGAGAGACTATGCTGCAAATTAAAAATATAAGCAAGACATACAAGACAGGCAACCTTGTTCAGCGGGCGCTGGATGATGTGAGCCTGAATCTCAGAGACAATGAGTTTGTGGCCATTCTGGGACCCAGTGGTTCAGGCAAAACGACGCTGCTGAATATTATTGGTGGTCTGGACCGGTATGACAGCGGTGATTTGATCATTAACGGTATTTCTACGAAGAAATATAAGGACAGAGACTGGGATTCTTATCGAAACCATACCGTTGGTTTTGTGTTTCAGAGTTATAATCTGATTCCGCATCAGACAGTATTGGCGAATGTGGAACTGGCCCTGACGATTTCCGGTATTTCAGGAAAGGAACGTCGGGAGCGTGCCATTAAGGCGCTGGAAGAAGTAGGTTTGGGGAATCAGATCCATAAGAAACCGAATCAGATGTCCGGCGGTCAGATGCAGCGTGTATCTCTGGCCCGTGCCCTGGTGAATAATCCGGATATTCTTCTGGCGGATGAACCGACAGGTGCCCTGGACAGTGAGACAAGTATTCAGGTAATGGATCTGCTGAAAGAAGTGGCCAAGGACCGACTGGTTGTCATGGTTACCCATAATCCGGAGCTGGCTTATCAGTATGCGACACGAATCGTCAAGGTGAAGGATGGAAAGCTTCTGGAGGATTCAGATCCATATGAGATTCCGGAGGATGAAGTACCGGTGCCGGTGCATAAGAATATGGGTAAGTCATCGATGTCTTTCCTGACGGCATTGTCACTGAGTTTTAATAATCTGAAGACTAAGAAGGCCAGGACGATCTTGGTATCTTTTGCCGGATCTATCGGTATTATCGGTATTGCCATGATTTTGTCCCTGTCCCATGGAGTGAATAAATACATTGAAGACATGGAGGAAAAGACCATGTCGGAATATCCATTGCAGATTACAAAGACCACAACGAATATGATGTCATTGAGTGCGGATATGATGACGCCGTCCAAGAAACCGACCAGCACGGATAACAAAGTTAAGGAAATGCAGATCCTGACACAGCTTGTATCCGGAACAGAGTATAACGATCTGAAGTCTTTGAAAACCTATTTTGAAAGCGGAAAGTCCGATATTAAGAATCAGACAAAGGCGATTGAGTATGATTTTGGCATTACGCCGCAGATTTATCTGCAGGAAGATAACGGCAAAGTGCGTCAGGTTTGCCCGGATCAGACGCTGACTTCTCTGTCCGGTTCATCATCCATGATGCTGGCCATGATGGGCAGCAGCGGCTTTGAACAGTTTCATGCGCTGCCGGCCAATGATGCCCTTTACAAGGATCAGTATGATGTGAAGGCCGGCCATTGGCCGGAGAATGATCATGAGTGTGTGGTTATTCTGACCCAGGATGGACAGATTTATGATATGACGCTGTATTCACTGGGACTGAAATCCGGGGAGGAACTGGACAAGATTCTTGAGGCAGTTTCCGATGATAAAGCAGTGGAAGTCAATGAGGATCCGGAAACCTATGATTATGAGGATTTTCTCGGGGTGACCCTGAAACTGGTTAATGCCAGTGATTATTATGTTTATGACGATGAATTCTCTGTGTGGAAAGATAAGTCGGATAATGATAAATATGTCAAAGATTTGGTGAAAAATGGTGAGGATCTGAAGGTTGTCGGCGTTGTTCAGCCAAAGGAAGGACAGGATATTACCACATTGACAGCAGGTGTCGGCTATCCTGCGTCTCTTCTGGAGCATGTGATCCAGGAAGCAGCCCAGAGTGATATTGTGAAGGATCAGCTGAAAGATCAGAAGACCAATGTCTTTAACGGTAAATCTTTTGATGACCCGGATGACGAAGATGGATTGAATATGGAAGACCTGTTCAAAATCAATGAGGAAGCCTTCAAAGATGCTTTTAAGGTGGATACCTCCAGGATGAATATGGATGCTTCGTCATTTTCGGATATGGACTTCAGTGATGTGGATATGAGTGATCTGATTGATGCTAATGCGTTATCCGCTGCAATGCCGTCTTTCTCGACTAATGATATTCAGGATATTATGAAAGGTGTATCCGTGAATCTGACGCAGGATACCCTGACTGAGCTTTTCAATGCATTATTGAAGGGCTATCAGGATTCTGTGGGGGATGATCCGGCAACAGATATTACCGGATTGACAGCTGGCCTGAAACAGTATCTGACCTCGGATGAAGCTGTTCAGTATTTATCGCAGAAATTGAAGGATATTTTGCAGCCGCAGCTGGAAGGCGTGATCACAGAAGATATGCTGAAGGATTTTGTTGGCCGTGTGATGGAAGATTATCAGGAATTTGCCTTAAAACAGGAGAATCCGGATGATTTTAACACGAATTTCAGAGCTTATCTGGAAACAGACGCTGTGAGCCGTATTCTGTCGGAGGAACTTGCGGGAATCAAGGATAAATTGTCCGGAGTCACAATTACGGATGATCAGATAAAAGAAATTCTTACTGATCTGGCCAATGGATACGGTGAGTATGCAAAAGCCAATAATCTGGCACAGCCTGATAAGATTCAGGCAGCTTTTCTGAAGTATATTTCTTCCGATGCCGGACAGAAGCTGCTCTTACAGTATGCGGAAAAGATTGTGGATACAAAGACGCTGCAGGCAAATCTCCAGAATAAGATGGCCAGTGTCATGGGTGGTTTTACCAATGAACTGACCAGTCAGATCAGCAGTGCTATGGGAAAAGTCATGGAGCAGGTTGGTACAAATCTTCAGAAATCCATGGGAAATGCCATGACATCCCTCATGGGTAATATGCAGGATATTTTTTCCATTGATCCGGATGCCTTTGCAAAGGCAATTCAGGTGAATATGTCGGAGGATGATCTACAGGAGTTGATGACATCCCTTATGACAACCGGCACGGTTTCTTATGAAAGTAATCTGAATAAAATGGGATATGCTGATGAGAATGATCCGCAGACGATTTCCATTTATCCGATTGATTTCGACAGTAAACAGGTGGTAGACCAGATTATTGAGGATTACAACGATGACATGAAGAACAGCGGTCAGGAGGACAAAGTGATTTCCTATACAGATATGGTAGGGATGATGATGTCTTCAGTTACATCCATTGTGAATATGATTTCCTATGTCCTGATTGCATTTGTGGCCATTTCGCTTGTTGTATCCTCCATCATGATTGGTGTTATTACCTATATCAGTGTACTGGAACGAAGGAAAGAGATTGGTATTCTTCGTGCCATTGGTGCCAGCAAAGGAAATGTGGGTGCTGTGTTTAATGCAGAGACCTTTATTATCGGCCTGTTGGCGGGCCTGATCGGTATCGGTCTGACGATTATTGCTATCTTCCCGATGAACTATATTATTCACACTGTATCCGGTAATACGGATGTGAATGCGGCACTTCCGATTGGCGCAGCCTTTATCTTAATTGCATTGAGCGTTGTTCTGACACTTTTGGGCGGCCTGATTCCTGCCAATAAAGCTTCAAAGAGCGACCCGGTAACAGCACTGCGAACAGAATAGGGTAGTTGGCAAAAGAAAATTACTTTGAAAAATAAATGGCATATGACATTTTGAGCAAAGTATGATAGAATATAAGTAAGCAATGAATGGGGGTATTGATCATGAAATTTGTTACATTGGTGGAGGATACGACAAAATGTGAGCTTGGGGCAGAGCATGGACTCAGTATTTATGCGGAAACAGAGAAGCACAAGCTGCTATTTGATGTGGGAACAACAGATTTATTTATTAAGAATGCCAAAGCATTGGGGATAGATTTATCTCAGGTGGATACGGTTGTTATTTCCCACGGGCACAATGACCATGGCGGCGGGCTGGATGCTTTTCTGGCGATCAATGACCATGCTGTGATTTATTTGCAGGAGAAGGCATTTAATGATCATTATACAGCTAAAAAGACCGGGCCGGAATATATCGGTCTGAATCAGGCATTGAAGACACACCCGCAGGTGAAACTGTTGGATGGCAGTTATGTGATTGATGATGAACTGCAGATTTACAGCCATGTGACAGGTGAAATTTATGATACAAACAAAAATTTGCTGAAAGAAGATAAGACAAGAGATGACTTTGTGCATGAACAGCATCTGCTTATTCAGGGCAGGAAGAATGTGCTTCTTATGGGCTGCGGTCATAAAGGTGTGCTGAATATTATCAGACAATGTCCGGCAGCACCGGATATTGTGATTGGCGGTTTCCACCTCTACAGTCCTAGAACAGGCGAATGTCTGCCTGAACCGGTTATCATGGATTTGGCAGCGAATCTTCCGGATGCTGTTTATTACACCGGACATTGTACCGGCGATAAGGCGCTGGAAATCCTGACACGGGAATTGCGGGAAATTCATCCGCTGATGACGGGAACTGTGATAGAGGTATAAGTGACAGACGTTAAGAATTGAATGAACTGCTTCAAATTAAGTCAGGACAGGCTTAGTTTGAAGCAGTTTTTTGAATAAGAGCAAAAATAGTCATTCTTCCCCCTTGAAAAATGGATAGTGTTGTCTTAAAATAATTAGCGGTATTTTATTATTTTTAGTAATCAAAAGCATTCATTGTGAAATTTCAGAAGTTGTGATGTTCCGTACACAATAGAGTTTCGCAGCATGCAATAAGAAAGGCATTTCAATAAATGAGAAAATTAACAGACAACCAATGGGAAGTTTTGATGCACTGGCTGCTGACTTTGGTGGGCGGTTTCATGGGAACTTATGCAGTTCTGCTGCATGCCGGCAACTTCGGCTCGGCACAGACAGGCAACATTATGGAAATGGCGGCAGATCTGATTTCGATGGAATGGTCGAAGGTGCTGCTTCGATTGATTGCATTCATCATTTTCGGTTTCGGTGTGGTATCCGCTTATCTTTTGACTAATTATACGAAATTGAACATGCGAAAGCTGGCCTTGTGGGTAGATGCAGCAGGATTAACACTGGCGTCACTGCTCCCGCTGGATCCGGTGTTGGTGGGCCTTTATCCGATTTTCTTCTGTGCTTCCTTTCAGTGGGGTGTATACTCTGCGGCAGGCGGATTTAACAGCGCCTCTATTTTTACAACGAATAACTATAAGCAGGCGCTTCTCGGATGGACGCAGTACATACTGACAAAGGATAAGGAATTCCTTAGGAAGGGGATTATCTATTCATTTACTGTATTGTCGTTTTTTGGTGGGGCATGTCTGGGTGCATGGTCCGTGTATATATTGAATGTGCGGGGGGCATATGTGGCATTTATTCCTCTTGTACTTGCGAGAATCCTGATTGCTGTCGGTGAAAGTCCTGTTGAGGATGAGACACCTGCAGAGTTGGCAGCAGAGGCAACGGAAGAAGCAGAAGAAGCCGTTCTTCTGGAAGAGGAATTACCGAAAGAATTGCCAAAGTAAAGTGTCAAAAAATGTCGTTATCCGTTGACGGTCTACTTATCAAACGATATAATACAGTTATGTCGATTTTTGGAAAGGGGAAGAGGAAATGTTTTCTATGATATTCAATACATCGAATTTTCTGCTTTTGATCATTGTCTGCGTAATTTGCTACACTTTTTGGGCACCTTACATTCGCGGCAAGAAGACAAAGGCAGTTGTAGATGGTTATGTTCATCCGAAGGAAGGCAAGAATTGTGATCTTGTCTGGTGTTATCGTCTGATGTATCGTGAACAGAAGGCCGGAAAGCGTCTGTATTGTTACACAAGAAAGACTTATGATACCCGTGAAGAGATGCGTGCGAAGTATCCGAAGGGCACAGAAGTGAATATTAAGCATTATGTGCAGGATAAGGACAGCGATGAGATGGGTATTATTCTGGATGATAATGATGACAGAAAGGTTCAGTGGATGTATACATTGACGGCTGTTCTTGGCTGTATCGGACTTGGTGTCGGTTACCAGCTGCTGTTGCTGCAGATGGGCAGATAGGGCCTTTATCAGACAAATGAAGAGACAAAAAGCTGTTTCCGGGGAGAGAACTCCTTGTGAGAAACGGCTTTTTTGTGTCTGCCGGGATATTGTTGAGAAAGATATGATTGGACTATTGATTATTTAAAACAGTAATGTTATATATTAATAATATGAATGCAAATGGGGAGAAAATGATTTTGGATAAGAAATTATATGACAATTACGTGAAGATACTGGAGAATGAACTGGTGCCGGCATTGGGATGTACGGAACCCATTGCCATTGCCTATGCCGCAGCCAAGGCCAGAGAAATTCTGGGAGAATTTCCGGATCATGTGGAAATGCGATGCAGCGGCAATATTATCAAGAATGTCAAGGGTGTGACGGTACCGAATTCTGACGGGCAGAAAGGTATTGATGTGGCAGCGATTCTTGGTATCGTAGGTGGCGATGCATCCAGAGAGCTGGAAGTGCTGGAGTCCGTGAAGCCTGAGGACGTGGAGAAGACAAGAGAACTGGCGGCGGCAGGATATTGTACATGCACACTGCAGGAGGATGTGGCGAATCTTTATATTGTGGCTAAAGTGTGTAAAGGCAGTCACTATGCGGAGGTAACCATTATTAACCGCCATACATATATTACGAAGATTGTAAAGGATGATGCGATTCTTTTTGAAGTGGCAGTCAGTGAAGAATCCAGCAATTATGTGGATAAGTCTTTATTAAATGTGAAAGATATTCTTGAGTTTGCCAATACAGTGGATATCGATGATGTCAGAGCCGTATTAAAGAGACAGATCGATATGAACTCGGCCATTGCGGATGAAGGGCTGATGCATCCTTACGGTGCACAGATCGGCCGTACACTTCTGCAGGTATATGGAGATGATGTGAAGATTCGTGCGAAGGCGAGAGCAGCAGCCGGTTCCGATGCACGAATGGGCGGCTGTTCCCTGCCTGTCGTTATTAATTCCGGCAGCGGCAATCAGGGAATGACGGTGTCTTTGCCGGTTATTGAATTTGCCAAGTCTTTATTCTGTACAGAAGAACAGCTGTATCGTGCGTTGGTTGTGAGCAATCTGGTGGCAATCCATCAGAAGAAGTATATAGGCAGCCTGTCCGCATACTGCGGCGCTGTCAGTGCAGCATGCGGAAGCGGTGCCGCCATCACTTATCTTTACGGCGGCAGTTATGAGGACATTTCCGCAACGATTGTGAATACGATTGGTAATGTCGGCGGTATTGTCTGTGATGGAGCGAAATCTTCCTGTGCGGCAAAGATCGCATCTGCGGTAGATGCGGCGATCCTTGGGCATTTTCTCGGAAGAAAGCATCACTGGTTCCAGCCTGGGGAAGGCATTGTTCAGAAGGATGTGGAAGGTACTATCAAGAGTATGGGCTATATCGGCCGTGTCGGTATGAAAGATACAGACAAGCAGATCCTGAACATTATGATCGATCAGGTTAAGGTTGATTAAAATAAAAGCTGATCGAAATAGTAGGAAATGGCTAAAATAGAAGTGCGAATCCGAGATGCCGGCGTATCGTCAGTATACCAGGACACAGCGTGCCATGTGCGTATTTACGGGAGAAGAATTAAATGCAATGGATAAGGAGGGAAAAGCCGACAGGCGGACAGATTATTTTTGACGGCGAAGATATCACAAAGCTTGAAGGCGCCAAACTGCAGCCTTATCATAAGCGCATGCAGATTATTTTCCAGGATCCGTATTCAGCTCTGGATCCGCATCACAATGTGGAGGAGATTATCCGTGAACCGATGTCCCTTTATACCAACGCATCAAAAAGCGATATTGATGAACAGATCGTAGAGTTGCTGAAGAAGGTTGGTATGAATATGAAAGAAAGCGTTCTTTTCTTTCTTTTGGAAGTACACTTTTTGGTTTAACAGGTGTATGATAAGGTTTATGAATGACTGAAGGGAATGGATATAAATTATGAAACGTATGCTTTTAACAACATTATGTTATATAGAAAAGGGTGATCAGTATCTGATGTTGCATCGTGTCAAAAAAGAGCATGATATCAACAAGGATAAGTGGATCGGTGTTGGCGGCAAGTTTGAGGACAAGGAAAGTCCGGAGGATTGTCTGTTTCGGGAAGTACGTGAAGAAACCGGACTGACTTTGACGTCATGGAAGTTCCGGGGCATCATCACTTTTGTGACAGACCGTTATGAGACAGAATTTATGCACCTTTATACAGCGGATGACTGGGAAGGTGAGATGATTGAGTGCAATGAAGGCAATCTGGAGTGGCTGGACAAGAAAGAAGTATTTAATCTGAAAGTCTGGGAGGGAGATAAGATCTTTTTCTGGCTGATGCAGCATGATGCACCATTCTTTTCACTGCGGCTGGAGTATGTGGGAGATGAACTGGTGTCCTATTCACTGAATGGTATTTATCACAGACAGAAGGCTGAAGGACAGAGTATGTATCAGGAATTTCTGGATACTTACAGAAGCTAGTACATCGTTTTCGAAATAACTACACCATTCGCATCCTACGCGATTGGTATAGTTATTTACGAAACGATGTACTGGAATTCGACAATGTATAAGATGGGCAGGATAAATCATAGACATAGGTGAGTTGCAAAAGTAACTTCTACTTTGCAGAAGTAAATTCTACTTTGCAGGGTTAAATTCTATACAAAATAGAAAAATAATGACTTAGATATATGAAATCCCTGAAAACGGAGTTAAA
>NZ_JAMOKJ010000024.1:0-35188 GCF_023656595.1 Coprococcus intestinalis
TAACTGGGGAAAAATGAATCGCGGGGCACGCGAGGATAGCTTGTAGATACTTGGCTCAGTAGAGCCATTGAGCAAGAAGCCCCCACTTCAAAATCTGTGATTTAAGTGGTGGGAGCATGTCACGTATGATATAAGTATATGAATAGGTGTTGATTTTTGAGATGTTTTTGTAAAGTGATGGGAGATGGATATTGATGGAGCTTTTGGATGTTGTGGATGAGAATGGTATTCCCACAGGGGAGACCGTTGAGCGGAGTATTGCCCATGCGAAGGGGATCCGGCACAGAACATCCCATGTCTGGCTTTTGAGAAGAAGGTCGGAAGGTGTGGAGGTACTTCTGCAAAAGCGCAGTGATAACAAGGATTCTTTTCCGGGATGCTATGATACGTCCAGCGCGGGGCATATTCCAGCGGGGGTTGATTTTGAAGATTCAGCACTGCGGGAACTCAGGGAAGAACTGGGACTTACGGCGGATTGTTCTGAATTAAATGATTGCGGATTGATACGGATCCAGTCGGAGTCTTTTTTTCATGGGGCACCTTTTAAGGATGATCAGGTGAGCAAAGTATTTTACATATGGAAAGATGTGGAGCCGGAAGCGATGAAACTGCAGGTTTCAGAAGTATCCGGGGTGATCTGGATGCCGTTGGATGAGTGCAGACGCCGTGTGCGGGACAATAGCATGCCGCATTGTATTCTTCCTGAAGAACTGGATATGCTGCCTTTTTAGACTGGTCAGACTGCAAGTCAGGGCTGAATAAACGAATGATGCAGATATTCAACACGAAAATGCTGGGGAAATTGTTGGAAAGCGGTTGAAAATTCACATAAGAGTCTTGACAAAATGGGTGGTTCATGGAATAATAAATGTCAGTAAGCAGAAGCAGGCAGGGATGTTTGACGGAAGCGACAGTGAGTAACAGAAAGAAGGAGCAGATATGATAGCATTAGGACATCAGCATTCATGGACAACAGATATGATGATGTGTAGCTGTGGCATCATGTGTGGTATGCATATGGTTGATGACACGGTTATTTTTGATGCGCAGTAATATCTGGTTCATAATTCTTATGGGACTCTGAGTGTATGAAGAGATAAGGATAAGATGATAGGCAGGTACATGCGTGTACCTGCTTTTTTGTGCAATGGGGATTGGCGTATGATCATCAGCTGCACAGAGGCATCAGGTGCCGGAGGGCACGATGTGATCGCATATATGCGGGAAAGGGGATTTTATGTCTGATATTGAAGTCCGACATCTTTCGAAGTCTTTTGACTTAAAGGGTGTGAAGGTAGAAGCACTGAAGGACATTAATCTGAGTATTAAGCCCGGTGATATTTATGGTATTATCGGTATGTCCGGAGCAGGTAAGAGTACATTGGTACGATGTCTGAATTTTCTTGAGAGACCGACAGAAGGTGAAGTTTTAGTCGGCGGCAAGGATCTGTCAACACTGACAGAGAAGGAGCTGAGAAAGCAGCGTCAGGAGATCGCAATGATTTTCCAGCATTTCAATCTGCTGATGCAGAAGAATGTGATAGACAATATTTGTTTTCCGTTATTATTGCGCGGCGAGAAGAAGGCAGATGCGCGCAGGCGGGCCATGGAACTTCTGAAACTGGTTGATCTGGAGGAAAAGGCAAATGCTTATCCGTCTCAGTTATCAGGCGGTCAGAAACAACGTGTGGCCATTGCAAGAGCCCTTGCATCCGATCCGAAGATACTTCTTTGTGATGAGGCCACAAGCGCACTGGATCCGCAGACCACAGCCTCAATTCTGGCACTTTTAAAGGATATCAATGAGAAGTTCGGCATTACGATCGTGATCATTACCCATCAGATGGCAGTTATCCGTGAGATCTGCAAGCATGTGGCGATTTTGAATCATGGCGTTCTGGTGGAAGAGGGGGAGGTTGAAGAGATTTTCAACCATCCGAAGTCAGAGGCAGCCCGTGAACTGATTCTTGGGGATATTTCAGAGAACCAGTGGAATGGCGAGACGCGTCAGAAGGAGAGAGTCCTTGAAGATAAGTGTCTGCGTATTGTCTTTACTGAGAATTCGGCTTTTGAGCCTGTGATCGCGAATATGATCCTGAAGTTTGGCGTGCCGGTGAATATTCTGAAGGCAGATACGAAGAATGTGGGCGGTATTGCCAAGGGCGAGATGATCCTTGGCCTTCCGGAAGGCCATGAGCTGCAGGAGCAGATTAAGGCATACATGGTTGAGAAAGGCCTTGAAATTGAGGAGGTGACGCAGTATGTTTAGTCAGGAAGTAATGGAGATGCTGATCAAGGGTATCGGTGAGACATTGTATATGACGCTTGGTGCAACTATTTTTGGTTACGTACTGGGGCTTCCGATGGGTATTATTATGGTGACAACTTCCAAGGATGGCATCAGACCGAATGCCGGCGTGTACAAAGTGCTGGATGTGATTGTCAATATTGGCCGAAGCATTCCGTTCTTGATTTTGCTGATTTTGCTGATGCCTTTGACAAAGGCCATTGTGGGCAAGAGCTATGGCTCTACAGCAACGATTGTACCCCTTGTTATTTCAGCAGCACCATTTATTGCACGAATGGTTGAATCATCACTGAATGAGGTGGATTCAGGTGTTATCGAGGCAGCAAAGTCCATGGGCGCATCAACGATGCAGATTATTACAAAGGTTATGCTTGTGGAAGCAAGAACTTCACTGATCGTTGGTGTGACGATCACACTGGGTACTGTTTTGGGCTACTCAGCGATGGCAGGTACCATCGGCGGCGGCGGTCTTGGTGATATTGCGATACGTTATGGCTATTACAGATACCAGGCAGATATCATGATCGTGACGGTTGTTTTACTGGTGGTATTAGTTCAGTTGTTCCAGACAATCGGCATGAAGCTGTCGGTTCGTTTGGACAAGAGAAAGTAGTATGTAATTATTCAGGGTCATTGTGCAAAGTACTTTGAAAGTGACGTTGAATTATTATAAATTTTTATTTATTTAAAATATGAATGGAGGAATTCAAAATGAAGAAGAGATTTTTAGCAGGCGTTCTCGCAGGCGTTCTTGCAGTTGGCGCATTAACAGCATGCGGTTCATCCAACACACAGAGCAGCACAGCAGCTCAGACAGAAGCAGGCACAGAAACAGCTGGTACAGAGGCAGCAGGTGAGACAACAGCAGCCAGCGGCGATCTGACACCAATCAAGGTTGCAGCAAGCGCAACACCACATGCAGAAATCCTTGAACAGGCAAAACCTCTCCTTGCAGAGCAGGGTTATGATCTTCAGGTAACAGTATTCAATGATTATGTACAGCCAAACGAAGTTGTAGAATCCGGTGATTTCGATGCCAACTACTTCCAGCATATTCCTTATCTGGAATCCTTTAATGAAGAAAAAGGTACACACCTTGTGAATGCAGGCGGTATCCATTATGAACCATTCGGCATCTACCCGGGTACAAAGAGCAGCCTTGATGATTTAGCAGAAGGTGATACGATCGCAGTTCCTAACGATACAACAAATGAAGCAAGAGCACTTCTGCTCCTTCAGGATAACGGTATCATCACTCTGAAAGACGGTGCAGGTCTTGAAGCAACTGTAAATGATATCGCTGAAAATCCAAAGAACATCAAGATCCAGGAACTTGAAGCAGCTCAGGTTGCCCGTGTAACAGGCGAGGTTGCTTATGTTGTATTAAATGGTAACTATGCACTTGAAGCTGGTTATTCTGTAGGCAAAGATGCCCTTGCTTACGAGAAATCCGATTCTGAAGCTGCTAAGACATATGTAAATGTTATCGCGGTTAAAGAAGGCAACGAAAACAATCCGGCCATCAAAGCACTTGTTGATACACTGAAATCAGACACGATCAAACAGTACATCAACGATACATATGATGGCGCTGTTATTCCTTTCGAGGACTAATATTCTGAAAGGATTGTCTGAGACAATCATAAGAATTAGATAATCATCAATACAACAAAAAACTTTCGGGGACAGCGTGCCTGTGCATGCGATCTCTTCGGAAGTTTTTTTGTGCAGATGACAACGCGCTGAAGTGCCAGACTATTCAGAAATGAATAGGTATGGAAACTGAGATTGCAATTGTGTCAGAATTAAAATTTTCAAAAATATCAGCAGAATCCCTATCACTGACTGCTTTAGTGTGGTATAGTATAAGATAGTGTGTGTTGCGCCTTTAAGACAATCTTCAATGACAGGAGATTGACAGGAGAGGTATTTGATGAATGTTGTTTTTGGACATACACGATTAAGAAGGAAGAATGGGAGGGTGGAACCATCACATGGTGGAGAAAATCGCTTTTACAAAAGAAGAAATCGAATCCAGAGTTAAGGTGCCTGCCATTGTTGAGGTGGAGTTAAAACATCTGATAGAGGAACGACTCAAGCAGAGCGGACTCTATTACAGAATTTTTTCGAGGATAAAGACATCGGAATCTCTGGCCAGAAAGTATCAGGTAAAGTCTTATAATGCGGATAAGAAAATTCAGGATCTGGTGGGGCTCCGTGTAGATGTTTACTTTGAAGATGATTTAAGAATATGCAGACAGATGATGGAGCGCATGTTTTCCCTTGTGGAATGGTCTGAGTCTGAGCAGAATGAAGTGGAATTCAAGCCGGTGAAGATCAATGGCGTTTTCCGTTTGCCGGATTATCTGAAACAGCAGATTTCGGATGAAACATGGGAGATGTGCATTGATGATACTTTCGAGATACAGTTGAAGACCGTATTTTTTGAGGGTTGGCATGAAATTGAACATGATATGAAATATAAAGGCGGCGAGCTCTGGAGCGGCAAGAACAGTTTTGCCAGATATTTTAACAGCATTCTTGCAACATTGGAGTTGTGCGATAAGTCGTTGGTGACTCTTTTTGAAAATCTGGGGCATGAGCTTTATAAGGAGCGCAATTGGGCCGGTATGATGAAGGCGCACTATCGCCTGAAGATGGAAGAACGCCCGATGTATCCGGAGCTTGAGGAACTTCTGAACAATGACCGTTCGGAGGAGAATCTTGGTAAGCGCCTGTTCAAAACAAGCCGTCAGGTACTCGTCGAAGAACTGCTGAAACAGCCGAGACGTGTGCCGATTAATGTGAATACCATTGCAGCCCTGGTCAATGAAGCGGTTATACATGATGAACGTCTGGAGAAACTTTTTCATGACAGAGATGTTTTTGATGACGGTAATGAGAATATCGGCGAGGAAATGACTTTCGGTAAGCTCAGACCTCTGAGAAAAGTGACGGTATTCAAGGCACTTGTGAATCTCAGTACGTATAAATATTCCAAGCATGATGCCTGTATAGAGGCTGCCCGGTTGGCCTATTCATGGATTTATGACAAGTATGGTCATTTGGACGGTGATCTGCCGACGGAGCCTATGACTTTTGAGAAGAACCTTCTGGGCTATCGGCTGGTGATTGTGTATGAACCGGAGCATGATTACTGGAAAATGAACTGTATGCATATTGATATGGAAGCACCCGGACAGGTGTGGGTGACGGAAGCAGAGTGCTATCCGGAGGAGGATGGCCGTCAGATGCTGTCTGTCCGCAATTCCTATGCGGTGTCAGAGGAGCGCAGAGGCTATTTAAACCGTTATTTCAGCTGTCCGAAGTTTTACTCCAATATTGCGGATAAAGTTGGTCTTTTTGATGTGAGATATCTGTCAACATCCAGAAAGATTATCCGGGAATACCAGATTAAGAAGATTCATGATCTGATTCTCAGCCGCAGAAGAACCATGCCGGTCTGTCTTGTCGTGTCTTATGAACGAGACAATGGATGGCTCAATGAGGATTGGCTTGAGAATTTCAGGGTATATGATTTTACAAGGATGGCAGGGCGGTATACCCATATTTATACATGTAACATGGATATTGGCAATCAGCTTCTGGAATCATTGGATATTCCTCTGGAAGAACCGACTGTTTTTGTATTTAAATCAGCGGTTTCTGTTCGGAATGGGGATATTATCGGCCAGCGGACTGTATACAAAGAGGAGGATATTCTTAATTGCAGCTTTGGACGTCAGCAGATGAAGCAGGAAGGACGACGTTATGATATCGTCAAAGGCGGCCAGGCGTTCTACCATAAATTATTGCAGGAAATGCGTGCAGAGATGATGGACGCGTAGAGGAGGAATTGGTGAGTTATGATTCAGGATATCGCACCCCATCACTATCATAATGAATATCATCATTTTGAAATCCAGAAGGGAGATTGTGTGCTGTTTTACAGAAAGCGTGAAGTCCTTCTGGCATATGATGATGAGCAGATTGTTTATCCGAAATACGAGGAAATAAGCAAGAAAGAAGCAAGACAATATAGCTATCTGTTTCGGATTGATGATTGTCGTTATTTCCTTTGCAGCGAAATAGACGAGACATTACTGGATCTGTATCATTTTGAAAGTATTCAGAAGATGCGAAAAGCACAGCCGAAATATCAGGCCTTTGCAGGCGTTACAGGTCTTCAGCTGGCAGAATGGTACAGAAGCCGGAGATTTTGCGGATGCTGTGGCGCTGTAATGGTTCACTCGACAGAAGAGCGGATGATGCAGTGCCCGGAATGTGGCCTTATGGAGTATCCCAAGATTTCACCGGCTGTCATCATTGGTTTAATTCATGAGAATAAGATTTTGATGTCGAAATATGCCGGTCGGGCTTATAAGAATTATGCACTTCTGGCAGGATTTTCTGAGATTGGAGAGTCGGTGGAAGAAACCGTTCACCGTGAAGTCATGGAAGAAGTAGGACTTAAAGTTGGTAAGCTGCATTATTATAAGAGTCAGCCCTGGTCCTTTACTGACACGTTGCTGATGGGTTTTTATGCAGAACTGGAAGGCGGAGAGGACATTACATTGGATCAGACAGAACTGTCCATGGCGGAATGGTTTGAGCGGGAAGAAATACCGGTGACGTATGAGGACTGCAGCCTGACCAATGAGATGATCATGGCTTTCAAAGAAGGCAGAAGTCACTTTAATTAATGAAGCGTGCGGTTTGCATGCTAAGAAAAGGATATCAAGAAGAGCTGTTTAACACAGGCACACTTTCGTTGACAGCAATTCGCAGCGGTACATAAGGCAGTAAAAAACACTGCCTAAGGACCGGCGATTGCTGAAACGCCCGTGTTAAACAGCTCTTTTTGATATCCTTTATCTTTGGGTATTAGATCGCACGCTATTATTAAATGAATACTTGAACGTCAATTGTGAAAACATTATATGTAGGAATGACCTTTGCTTTCTTGCGGATCAAAATAAAAGGAGCGAATCAAAAAACATCAAAAAGAGTTTCTAAATAAGTCATTCCATGCAGGTGCTTCAACGCCGGCCAGTACTAAGGCAGCGTTCTTTGCTGCCTTATGTACTGCTGCCAGGTGTTGGCAGTGCGAACGTGCCTGCATGGAATGACTTATTTAGAAACTCTTTGATAGATTAGGATTCGCTCCCGACTATTTAATGTTTTTCGTTGAACGACGGGCATTCTGACTGATGTTCGTATTGGATTTTTTGCCGGAATGCTGTGTCTTTTTGACAGACTTGCCGTTCTTCTTGTTTTCTTCGGCTTTCTTCTCGCGGCGCTTTTTGAAATCGAGGTAAACACAGTAGAGAACGATAGTAGCACCCAGAATAGATGTATAGAATTGGCTGGTTCCCTGCAAATGACCAAAATAAACCATGACGAGAGCAGCAATGGCGATCACTATGTAAGCAATAAATAACATGTCAGACACCCCTTTAAAAAGTAAAATTATAGTAACTGTTCAGAGCCAACCTCCAAAATGCTACGCATTTCGTCGGTGTGGCGTATCCGCCAAATAAAATTTCAAAAACAGTTTTAAAAATGCAAGCATTTTATACCTGTTTTTTGAAATTTTGCTTGGCTCTGAACAGTTACAAATTATAAAAAGAAACTGCTGCAAAATTGAGTATCTTTTTTCAATTTTGCAGCAGCTATTTACGTTTGAATCAATCGAATGAATCAACTATGAAATCTTGTGAAACATTAAGCTCCAAGTACAGTTGCACCGCCAAGGCTGATAACGATCAGAGATACAACGATAACGATGACACAGTAAACGATACATGGTAAGAAGTTTGTGCGGATAATCTTACCTTCGTTGCCGTTTGTACCTGTTGTGGCACAAGCGGATACAACGTTGTTAACACATACCATATTACCAATGGCACCACCATTGTTCTGAAGAGCAACGATGATAACCTGTGGAAGACCAACAAGTGTTGCTGTCTCAAACTGAAGGCTTGAGAACAGTGTATTTGATACTGTGTTGGAACCTGACATGAAGGAACCGAGAACACCGATCAGAGGAGCGATAACAATGTAAGCGCCTCTGAAGATAGAACCAAGACCATCAGCCATCATAGTAAGCATTGAGCCAAGTCCGGCTGTTCTGCCATCGATCATGTAAGAAACCTGAATACCGTCATTTGCAGAGTTACGGAAGATGTAAACCATCGCAACACCGAAGAGAAGGGCAATAGCAGCACCTTTTACCTGGGTGAAGGAGTTCTTCCATGCTTCCTTAACAGTGTCACCATTCATACCGTGGAGCGGAATGGTAATCAGACCAACGATAATGAAGATGATACCTGGGTTCCAGAGAACAGCCCAGCTCCATGATGCACCGCCAAATAACGGAAGTGTTACCTTAAAGGCCTTCATAGCGCCTGCCCAGCTGTCTGGCTGTAATGTGGACCATACACGAGTGATAACAAGTGCAAGACCGATTAACAGGTAAGGAATCCATGCTTTAACAAGAGACATATTGGACTGTTTTGGTTCAGGAACTTCTGTTGTGTTGAGCCATGAGTGATCCCATGTTTCTTTTTCGCCGAATGTCCAGATGTTCTTTGGCATCAGGAAGCCCTTCTTGGATGTGAAGAGGACTACGAACAGAGTGATAACAGCTGCTACAAGAGATACAAGCTCAGGACCGATGAATTTAGCAATTAAGAGGTAAATAACATCGAAAACTACGCAAACAAAAATGATAAATGGTAAAATTTCAAATGCCTTGGCAACTTTCTTGTGTTCAGCATCTTTACCGAACATTGTTACAAGAAGGATGATACCGATTGTAACGATGAAGAAAGCACCAACTGCCATGTTGACTGCTGAGAAGAATGTCAGGTTAGCTTTGAAGGAATCAACGTTGCCACCCAGGGATGTAACGGATTCACCAAGTGTAGCCATGGCTGAGTTTGTAGGTGTACCTACAGCACCGTAACATACAGGAACGGAGTTGTAAATCAGTGCAACAACTGCGGCTGCAAGAGGTGGGAAACCGACACTGATCAGCAGTGGAGCAGCAAGGGCAGCAGGTGTACCGAAACCGGCAGCACCTTCGATGAATGCACCGAAAATGAAACCAATGATAACAGCCTGGATACGGGCATCAGGAGAGATACCTGTAAACATACCGTTGATGGCTGCCATAGCACCTGAACTTGAAAGAGTGTTCATAATCAGGATGGCACCAAAGATAATAACAAGTACGGCGAAAGCTTCAAGGAAACCGATGACTGTCTGTAATGCGACAGCACCAATGCTCATCTTCCATACAGCAACACCGATGATGGCGGCTAAAATCCACGCTAACGGCAGCGCTCTCTTAGCAGGCCAGTTAAATGCAACCATTAATACGACTGTAACAATGATTGGAATGAAAGCAAGTATTGCATACATAACGTATACCTCCTTAAGATTTTTTATTTGCAATATCATTGAATCATCAGAGCTGCTGTCAGGATAATCGGCTATGCCTGACAGCAACTTGTTTGTATCACTTTGCCGGGTTCAACAAATCGGGATGTTTATTCAATGATAAACAAATCATATTTAATTTTTATTAATTCGATCAGTCTTTGACAACAACAGAAACACCATTAGGGATACATGTAAGCGTAGCGTCCGGTCCTTTAAGTTCACGGGCTCTTGCATAAGCTTCATCAAGTGTTTCGAAATATTCTACCTTCAGGTCTCTGATCAGCTGTTCCTGAGCTTTATCTGCAACAAAGAGAACTTTGTACTTGCGGACGATACGACACCAGATCTGTGCACACCACTGGTCTGGAAGTGTCTCAACCTGAGGTGTATGTAAGCACTGCTGGAAGAATGCGTCAGCAGATTCTGCATCAGCGATAGAATGGTAGTAGGATTCACCGCCATGACCATCCTGACATGTAGCTAACATAATGATAACACCGCCGTCATTAACTGTAGCTTCAGCTGCACTCATGCCCTTTGGACACTGATAAGCGTTCTGATCCAGAGGATAACCGCCATTTGTTGTAATAACGATATCAGCCGGAGCAGGCTTAACTGCACAGTAGCCGGACAGGAAATCAACACCTTTTCTGTGAGCTGTCTTGAAGTTGCCTGCGAAAGCAGCAACTGTCTTCTTGTCTTCATCAATAACAACGTTGCAGATAAATGCCAGTTTGGCCATCTCTGCAGCTGCAACCATATCTTCATGGATTGGGTTCTTGTCAAGGATACCTGTACGAGCATATGGGCTGGCGATAAATTCACCGCAATGGTTACCCATAACAGTAACAGCATCACAGATACCAGGAAGGACACTCTTACGACCGCCGGAGAAACCAGCGAAGAAATGTGCTTCAATGAAACCTTCAGCTACAAGAAGAGAAGCGTTGTAAGCAACTTTATCAATGATACAGTCAGGACCGGAAGGAAGATTACCTACCTTAATATTCTTCGATGGGTCATGTGCATCATGAACAACGATGTTGTCTTTGAATTCTTCATAAAGTGCATCGCCGAGCTTGCCTTTTAATTCTTCAACTGTTGTTGGACGATGGAAACCTGTTGCAACAAGTAATGTAATCTTGATATCAGGGTTGCCGCATCTCAGTTCTCTGATCATATGAGGCAGGATATCCTGGCTCGGAACCGGACGTGTGTGGTCGCTGATAATGATGGTACAGTCTGGCTTGCCCTTTGCAAGTTCATACAGATGTGGGCTGTCAATAGGATGATCCATGGCTTCTTTCACGATTTCATAGCCATCTTTGTCACTCTTGAGCGCATCAACGTTGGATGTTAAGACTGGTGTGTCATCAGGCACTTCCAAATCAAACGTTGTTCTGCCATAAAGGAAATTAACTGTCTTCATACGTTCCACCTCGTTATTAAATTTTGATTAGTGTATCCGATTCAATTCTGCGTATATGGGATGGCAAAATTGATAGGATGTGACTTCAACTTCTTTTTTATTTTAGCATACTCTCCATATATAGGCAAGAAAATTATGCAAATTTTCTAAAAAGTATTATGAAAGAATAAAGTTTGTTGTTAAATATGTGACGCATAAAACGCAAAAAAATGATTTGTAGGCAATGTACTATCCATAAATAATTGAATCAAGATCTTTAAATAGACATTTTTAGTGAATTTATACAAAATTCGGCTGTAGTATTGTATACAACATATCGTTAAGAACGTAACATGCAAAATTTTGCCGCCATTGCGACCGTCACGCATAAATGATATAATGATAAAAAAGAAGTATTTTGCAAATACCGTGGAACAGAAAGGATTTTTTTATGAATATAACAGTAATCGGCTGCGGTCGATGGGGATCTTTTATTGCCTGGTATCTGGACAGAACAGGACATACAGTCACTTTATATGGAAGAAAGAGCTCCTCCCATATACAGCAGTTTATAGAAACAAGAAGCAATGGCCTGCTGACGCTGCCAGAATCCATTCAGCTGACAACAGATTTGGATGCAGTTGACAAGGCAGATGTGATCGTCATTTCGATTGCGGCTCAGAGCCTTGACAGCCTGATGACACAGCTGCAGATGATGAAGCTTCAGAATAAGATCTTTGTCCTTTGTATGAAAGGCATAGAGATTGGTACAGGACGGAGACTGTCGCAGATTGCTTCAGCGCATCTGGATGTTTCAAACAAAGTGGCTGTATGGATTGGACCTGGGCATGTTCAGGAGTTTTATAACGGTATTCCGAACTGCATGGTGATCGACAGCGAGGACGAACAGGTCAAGAAACAGCTTTTGGAGGCTTTTTCCAGTGATCTGATCCGGTTTTATTATGGACAGGACATGATTGGCAATGAGATTGGTGCTGCTGCCAAGAATGTGATCGGCATTGCCGCAGGGATGCTGGACGGCTTCGGCCTGACAACGCTGAAAGGTGCATTAATGTCCCGGGGAACAAGAGAGATTGCCAGACTTATTGCAGCAATGGGGGGCAATGAACTGTCCGCTTATGGACTGTGCCACCTGGGTGACTATGAAGCTACGGTGTTTTCAAAGTTCAGTCATAATCGTCAGTTTGGCGAGTCTTTTATTAAGGGTGAAGATTATGGACAGCTGGCAGAGGGATATTATACGGTGAAGGCCCTTGTAGAGCTTTCGGAGAGATATCAGGTGGAGCTGCCGATTTCAAAAGCTGTTTATGGTATTTTATATGAGCATGCAGACCCGCGTATGACACTTCATCAGCTTTTTACGCGCAGCTTGAAGAATGAATTTTGATGGGCCCCTTTACAAAAAGCCCTGCATGATTATAATGATTAGAAAAATATAGAGGTGTTAGTGTGATTCATACAATCAGAGAATTAATAGAGAATAAAAGCGTACTGATCCTGGGATATGGCCGTGAGGGTCGTTCAAGTTGGCAGCGTATCAAAGAGGCCGGCAGCTACAGTCGGATTGCCATTGCTGATATGAACCATGTTCAGCTGGAGGAAGGCCATCCGGCAGAATTGATCTGCGGACCGGATTATCAGAAGTGCCTGGATGATTTTGATGTGGTGTTTAAAAGCCCGGGTATTGTGCTTGAGCGGGATATTCATGATTACCGTTGTGAGATTGTTTCGCAGACAGAATTGTTTTTCAGACGTTTTGGCCGACAGTGCATTGGCATTACAGGAACAAAGGGAAAGAGTACGACCACAACGATGATCTACCATATATTAAAGGAAACCGGACATGACTGTGTGCTGGTGGGCAACATTGGTATACCGATGTTTGATATGCTGGATCAGATCAATGAACAGACACTGATCGTGTGTGAGCTTTCCTGTCATCAGCTGGAATATGTCACCTGTGCGCCACATGTAGGATTGCTCCTGAATATCCATGAGGAACATCTGGATCATTACGGTACGATGGAGAAATATGTGGCAGCCAAAGAGAATATTTACAGACCGCAGACGTCAGGAGATATTTTGATCTGCAATGTAGATAATCTTCCGGAAGAGGGTTCATACAAAGGCAGACTCATCAAAGTCTGCGATCGGGATGAAGAGGGCCGTGGGACAACTGCGGCGGATGTAACTATAAGCGGTTCAGTCATTAAAACCAAGAAGCATACTTATCAGATTCCAACGGCGCAGATCAGACTGATCGGTCATCATAATTATGTGGACATTGCCTTTGTTTATGCGGTCTGCGCAATGTATGACATCAGTGATGAGGACTTTTCAAAGGCTTTGATGACCTACCATCCGCTGCCGCACCGTCTGCAGTACATTGGTGAAGCATGCGGTATTCGCTTTTACGATGATTCCATTTCGACAATCTGTGATACAACGATCCAGGCGCTGAAGAGTCTGCCGGATACGGATGCGGTTCTGATCGGAGGTATGGACAGAGGCATTGATTACAGTGAACTGATTCAGTTTTTGTCAGTCTGTGATGTGCCGCATATCATTCTGATGGAAGCAACCGGCAGACGTATTTTTGAGGAAATCGGCAAATATTATCCGGCGTTTAATGGCACAGAACGAATCAAACTGGTTTACCATCTGGATGGAGCGGTTGCTTTAGCCAAGAAGATCTGTCGTCAGGGACATTGCTGTGTGATGTCACCGGCAGCGGCAAGCTATGGTATTTTTAAGAATTTTGAAGCCCGCGGCGAAGCATTTGCTGAACTTGTACGGGAGGGCGTGTAATGTACCGTTATATTCTTTTTGATCTGGATGGCACATTGACGGACCCGAAGGAGGGCATTACAAAATGCGTACAATATGCGCTGAAGTATTTTGGTATTGAGGCGGACACAGAGGATCTGGTGGATTTCATCGGTCCGCCGCTTCTGGAATCATTCCAGAAATATTATCAGTTGGATGATGCCCAGGGACATATGGCCCTTAAGAAGTATCGTGAGCGTTTTAAAGATATCGGCATTTTTGAAAATGGCGTTTATCCCGGCATTCATACACTGCTGTCAGACTTGAAGAAGCAGGGGCGAAGCATTGCCCTGGCAACTTCGAAGCCGGAGGTTTATGCTCGACGTATCCTTGATAAATACGAATTGATGCCGTATTTTGATGTGGTGGTGGGAAGCGAAATGGATGGGCGGCGAACGGATAAAGGCGAAGTTATTACGGAAGCGCTCAGACAGCTGCAGGTCGCTGATGGACAGAGGCAGGAAGTTCTGATGATCGGTGACAGACTGCATGATATGATCGGTGCAGGAAAGAATCATGTTGACAAATTGGGCGTATATTACGGATATGCACATGAAGGGGAACTGGAGGAAGCCGGAGCTGATTATACGGTTTGTACAGTTGAGGAATTGTATGATTTCTTTAAGGCACATTAGAAAAGTGTTCGGAGTATTTGGGACTGACTGAATATTTTCGGGAAAGGCAGGGGAAGGCCTTGGATAAAGTATATGAGAAGGCGTACGAGAAAGTCATTGATTATATTGAGAGCAATATTCTGGACGGCCATTTTGAAGTAGGAGATAAGCTTCCCTCTGAGCGGGAACTATCTCAGATGCTGTCTGTCAGCAGGAATTCCGTCAGGGAGGGAATTCGTATTCTTGAGGTCATCGGTGTGATTTCCAGTCAGCACGGCATCGGCAATTACATTGCAGATCATTTTGATAAGACTCTTGTTCAGGTGATGACCATGATGTATGCCCTTGAGAAGATGACATACAATGAGATCCGTGAATTCCGCTATGCGGTGGAGTTTCAGGCAGTTGTACTGGCAATGGACAATATTTCACATGAACAGATAGAAAAGCTGAAGGCGAATCTTGAGGTGCTGGAGAACAGTGCGGATGAGGAAGAACAGGTGCTGAGTGATAAGATGATCCATTATACGATTGTGGAGGCTTCGGGCAATCGTCTGGTCATGGCTAATTATCTGGCATTGGCCAAGATTATGGACAATTTTATCCGTGAGACAAGGTCCAAGATCATGACTAATGAACGCAAATCGATGACATTTCAGGGCATACACAGACATCTTGTGGAGGCCATCTGCAATCGTGATCTGGAGCTTGGCAAAAGAGCATTAGATGAACATTTTGTTTATATTTGTAAAAATATGGACACTTAAGTCCGGGAAACGTTGAATTCTGCAAGTCAACAAAGAGTCAACAAGAGGCCAAGCGAAACGGTAGACAAAAGAAGGAAAACATTATATAATATTTATATCAACTGGTAGTACCAGTTGGAGACGCGAATGCGTCATATCTCCTTAATTGATTGAATCAAGTTGTATCTTGCCGGGTTCAACGAAACGCAACGGAATAAGGATGTTTTTCTTTTTGAAAAAGAGCCATTGCAAAATAAAGTGGTGTATTTTGTAATAGCTCTTTTTTTCTGCTCTTTTTTCCATACTTTTAAAAAGTTTGCCTACTGCAGGTCAATTATGCTATAATGAAATGGATTATGCTATTTGCGTAGCAGTCTGAATGTAAGGGCGGTGAATATGGCAGTTTATATAGATGTGATTGTGGATATATCCGTGAACAGTCTGGATCGTATTTTTCAATACAGGGTACCGGAGGAACTGTTGGATGCGGTGACGGTGGGCTGTCAGGTCAATGTGCCTTTCGGAAGCGGTAATCGGAGACGGCAGGCCTATGTCATTGGCGTGGATACCGTGTTGGCTTATGATGCGTCGAAGATCAAGGATATTTTGGGAGTGACGAAAGCACCGGCGGCAACAGGACAGCTGATTGCGCTGGCAGACTGGATGCACGAACGATATGGCTGTACGATGGCACAGGCGCTGAAGACGGTTCTGCCTGTCAAGAAGTCAGTGAAGGAAGTGAAAAGGACAGCCTACTTCCTTGCAGACAGGGAGGGCGCGCAGCAGCTCCTTGAGAAAAGCAGGAAGAGTAGGCGTGAGAAGGCCAGGGTCAGGCTTCTGGAGGCGATGCTGAAGGAAGGATGTATGTCGAAGGAAACCGTGACCGGGGTACTGCAGATTTCAGCATCAACGATGAAATCAATCCTTCAAACCGGCGTTATCAGAGAGGAGACCTCGCAGGTGTACAGGAATCCTGTGAGACAGAGACTTGACGGCTGGCAGGAAGTGTGCCTGAATGATGAACAGATGAATGCTGTGGCATCCATCTGGCAGAATGCGGCCATTTGCCGTGAACACTGGAGCAGAGAGCAGGGAATGCATCTTTTATATGGTATTACAGGCAGCGGTAAGACAGAGGTTTATATGGCCCTGATGGAGAAAGTTCTGAATGAGGGTAGGCAGATTATTGTACTGATTCCCGAGATTTCACTGACGCTGCAGACTGTTTCGAGATTTTATGCCCGATTCGGCAGTCAGATTGCCGTGATGAATTCCAGACTTTCAGCCGGAGAACGGTATGATCAGTATATGCGGGCCAAAAGGGGGGAAGCCTCTATCATGATTGGCCCGCGTTCAGCTCTGTTTACGCCTTTTGACAAATTAGGGCTTATTATTATTGATGAGGAGCATGAATCTGCGTATCAGAGTGAGATAGTGCCGAGATATCAGGCAGCGGAAGTGGCGGCCAGAAGGGCTGAGATGTCCGGTGCCCTGGTTGTTCTTGGATCGGCGACCCCTTCTGTGGCGGTCTATCAGAAGGCCCGGGAGGGAATGATCGGTCTGCACAGTCTGACCCAGCGGGCCAGGACGGGCAGCCGCCTTCCGGATGTGAAGGTGGTGGATTTGAGAGAGGAATTCCGGATGAAGAACAGAGGCATTCTCAGTCAGTCTCTGCATGAAGCCATGGATGCATGTTTAAAGCGCGGCGATCAGATGATGCTTTTTTTAAACCGACGAGGGTATGCAGGCTTTGTTTCGTGCAGAAGCTGCGGTTATGTGGTGAAATGCAGACATTGTGATGTGTCTATGACAGTGCATCATCATACCCTGTTGAAATGCCACTACTGCGGCAGTGAACAGTCAATGCCCAGAGTGTGCCCTTCCTGCGGTTCACCCTATATTGCCGGTTTCGGTGTCGGAACACAGAAGGTGGAGGAGTTTGTACAGAAGGAATTTCCGGAAGCCCGTATCCTTCGGATGGACAGGGATACTACATCAGGCAAGGATGACATGGGCAGGATCCTGCAGACTTTTTCGGAGGGCGGTGCGGATATTCTGATCGGGACCCAGATGATTGTCAAAGGACATGATTTTGCCAATGTGACACTGGTTGGTATTCTGGCTGCGGATCTGTCTCTGTTTGCAGGGGATTATCAGTCCTCGGAGCGAACATTTCAGCTACTGACCCAGGCGGCGGGGAGAGCCGGAAGAGGAGACAGGCCAGGAGAGGTTATTATCCAGACTTATCAGCCGGAGCATTATTGTATACAGACAGCGGCGGCGCAGGATTATGACAGTTTTTATAGCCAGGAAATCCGATTCAGGCAGATGCTGCATTATCCGCCGGACAGGCAGATGATGGTGATGCTTGCCGAAGGTGAGCATGATCAGCAGACAGGCCAGGCAGTTCAGAAGCTTCGTGAAATCGCCGGAGAGGCAGATTTTGAAGCGGTAGAGTTTATCGGCCCTTCCAGAGCCGGTATTGCAAAGGCGAAAGATCTGTACAGATACACAATGTACATGAAACATCAGGACATCAAAGAACTGATGCGGCTCAGGGATTTCCTGGAAGGATATCTGAAATGGTCACAGCAGTTCTCAAATATATATTTTACTTTTGATATACGTGAGTCATAGGCGGCGGTTTGTGACAGCACAAAGAATGACAAATGAAGCAGTTAAGAAGGAGTGTTAAAATGGCAATTAGAAAATTACGTTATGAAGGTGACCCTGTTCTTGGTAAGGTTTGCAAGGAAGTCAAGGAGATGACACCACATCTGAAAGAATTGGTGCAGGATATGCTTGAGACAATGTACGCAGCAGAAGGTGTCGGCCTGGCTGCACCTCAGGTAGGCGTTCTTCGCCGTATTGCAGTGATTGATGTGGGTGAAGGCCCATATGTTTTTGTGAATCCGAAGATTGTTGAGACAGCCGGTGAGCAGATTGGTGATGAAGGATGTCTGAGTGTCCCGGGCAAGAGCGGTACTGTTCGCAGACCGGAATATGTGAAGACAGTGGCCTTTGATGCGGATATGAATCCGATTGAGGTGGAGGGACATGGCCTTTTCGCAAGAGCGATGTGTCATGAATTTGATCATCTGGACGGTCATTTGTACCTTGAAAAGGTAGAGGGCCCGCTTAATGAAGTGAGCTATGCAGACGAAGACGAGAATTAGGAGGCAGAATGATGAAAGCGGTATTTATGGGAACACCTGATTTTGCAGTGCCGACACTGCAGAAGATGGTTGATATGGGAATTGAGATAACGGCAGTTGTGACCCAGCCGGATAAGGCAAAAGGCCGCGGCAAGAAAGTCATTTATTCACCGGTCAAGGAATGTGCTCTGGCCCATGATCTTCCGGTTTATCAGCCGGTTCGCATCAAGAAGGATCCTGAATTTATTCAGACACTGCGAGATATGGCACCGGATGTGATTGTTGTTGTTGCATTTGGACAGATCCTGCCAAAAGAAGTCCTGGATATTCCGAAACTGGGCTGTGTGAATGTCCATGCATCCCTGCTTCCGAAGTTCCGCGGTGCGGCACCGATCCAGTGGGCGATCATTGACGGCGAGAAAGTGACAGGTGTGACAACCATGCTGATGGATGTTGGTCTGGATACAGGTGATATGCTGCTGAAGACAGAAGTATCTGTGGATGCCAAAGAAACCGGCGGCAGTCTGCATGATAAGCTGGCGGCAGCAGGCGGTGAACTGCTTGAGAGAACATTGATCGGCCTGGAAGCCGGAACAATCGTACCTGAGAAGCAGGATGACAGTCAGGCCGGTGAATACGCACGTATGCTTGACAAGGAATTGGGGCATATTGATTTTAATCAGCCGGCCGTTGTGATTGAACGACTGATCCGCGGTCTGAATCCTTGGCCGAGTGCTTATACGTATATTGACGGTAAGACATTAAAGATCTGGGAAGCAGAAGTGTTGGACAGAAACTATGGCTGTGAATACGGTGAAGTGGCGGAAGTGACCAGAAACAGTCTGATCATCCAGACCGGTATCGGTGCGCTCTCCGTGAAGAGTGTACAGCTGGAAGGAAAGAAACGTATGGATATTTCAGCTTTCCTGAATGGCTATACCATTGAAAAAGGCACCCGCATGGATTTTGAAAATGAAACAAATGAATAATAAGTCTGACAATAAAAATGAATAAGACAGAATGGAAGTGACAGAATGTATTATCCAATGTATGTTGATCCGACATATATTTTGATTATTATCGGAGTGCTGCTGTCTCTGGCAGCTTCCACAAAGGTGAAATCTACTTTTGGAAGATATTCCCAGGTACGTTCTTTGAGCGGATTGACAGGCGCTCAGACAGCCGAGCGCATCCTGCGTCAGGCAGGAATCTATGATGTAGGCATTGCAAGGGTTTCCGGAGATCTGACCGATCATTATGATCCCTCTTCAAAGACGCTGCGTCTGTCGGATTCTGTATATGGCTCCACCAGTGTGGCTGCGGTCAGCGTGGCAGCCCATGAGTGCGGTCATGCGATCCAGCATCAGAATAATTATGTCCCGCTTAAGATTCGCGGTGCTCTGGTGCCTATTGCCAACTTTGGTGCCGGTATCAGCTGGCCTCTGATTGTCATCGGTATTCTGATGGGAGGAAGCAGCCTTCTGATCAATATCGGTATCTGGATGTTTGTAGCGGTGGTTGCATTTCATCTGGTGACACTTCCGGTGGAATTCAATGCATCTTCCAGAGCATTGAAGATTATGGAATCTTCAGGTATTCTGCATGGGGATGAGAATCGCTATGCCAAAGAAGTACTGGGAGCAGCGGCATTGACTTATGTGGCAGGTGCAGCGTCTATGATTCTGCAGCTTTTGCGTCTGCTGATTCTGACAGGGGCTTTCAGAAGAAACGATGATGAACGGTAAAGGAGTTTTATATGGCAGATAATATCAATACACGCGCCATTGTTTATGATATGCTGATGAGCGTAGAGAAGGAGAATACGCCTTCACATCTTCTTTTATCCCAGACATTGATGAAGTATCAGTATCTGGACAAGAGGGACAGAGCGTTTATCAGCAGACTTTTCAGAGGAACATTGGAATATGAGATTTTTGTTGACGGTGTTATCCGGCAGTTTTCCAGTGTACGTCTGAATAAGATAAAGCCACCGATTAAAGTCATCCTCAGAATGTCTGTTTATCAGATACTGAAGATGGATCATATTCCGGATGCGGCGGCCTGCGACGAGGCTGTGAAGCTGACGAGGAAAAGAGGACTTAAGAATCTGTCGGGTTTTGTGAATGGTGTTTTGAGAAATATTTCCCGAAATAAAGAGGTTATTCATTATCCTGATCCCGAAAAAACACCGGCGGCCTACCTTTCCATGCGATATTCCGTGCCGGAATGGCTGGCCAAAATGTGGCTTCGTGATTATGGCTTTGAGATGACGGCAGAGATGGGGCAGGCGATGCTGGATGACCAGAAAACGACGGTACGCGTGCGTGACAGTCAGAATATGGCAGCGGTGAAAGAAGCATTGCGGTCAGAGGGACTGAATATAGAAGAAGGATGCATGCTTCCGGAAGCCCTTCATCTATCGGGATATGATTATCTTGGTAATGTTGGTCCTTTTGCAGACGGACGTATAACTGCCCAGGATGAGAGTGCGATGCTGGCAGCTGTGGCTGCCGGAATTGCCGACGGGGAATCGATTATTGATGTCTGCGCGGCCCCGGGCGGTAAAAGCATGCATATGGCGGATATTTTAAAGGGCAGCGGACAGGTATCTGCAAGAGATCTGACAGAGGCAAAAGTTTTAAAGATTCAGGAAAATCTTAAGCGTACCGGATTAAAGAATGTTTCGGCAGAAGTGAAGGACGCCCTTGTGTTTTATCCGGAAGATGCACAGAAAGCAGATATTGTTATGGCAGACCTGCCATGCTCGGGTCTGGGTGTCATGGGAAGAAAAGCGGATATCAAGCGTTCGGTGACACCTGAGAAGATAACCGCTCTGGCAGCGCTTCAGAGGGAGATTCTGTCGGTTGTACAGCACTATGTCAAACCGGGCGGTGTACTGATTTACAGTACATGCACAGTATCAAAAGCAGAGAATGAAGAGAATATGCAGTGGTTTGAGGAACATTTTCCGTTCGGTCTGGAGAGCCTGGATGCATATGTACCTGAAAAGGTCCGCAATGAACATACGAAAGCAGGTTGGATTCAGATCCTTCCGGGACAGTATCAGTCGGATGGCTTTTTTATTGCAAGATTCAGGCGCAGTCGGGATGAAGGAGCAGAGTGATGAGTGACAAAACAGATATCAAATCAATGACACTGCCGGAGCTGGAAGTTTTTACGACAGAAGTAATGGGTGAAAAGAAGTTCCGTGCCAAACAGATTTATGAATGGATGCATGTGCGTCTGGCAGATTCCTTCGATGAAATGACCAATTTGTCCAAGGATTTGCGTCAGAAGCTTTCAGAACAGTGTGTGTTGTCACATCTTGAAATGGTTGAAAAGTACGTTTCGGCCATAGATGGTACGGCGAAATACCTTTTTAAACTGTCTGATGACAGAATTATCGAGAGTGTTCTCATGCATTATAAACACGGCAATTCAGTATGTATTTCTTCACAGGTTGGATGTCGGATGGGGTGCCGTTTCTGCGCATCGACACTGGGCGGCCTTGAACGGCAGATGCTGGCATCGGAAATGCTGGATGAAATTTATCAGATCCAGAAGGATTCCGGTGAACGTGTATCAAATGTGGTTGTTATGGGAACAGGGGAACCGCTGGACAATTTCGATGCCCTTGTGCGGATGATCAATATTCTGACCCATGCACCGGGACTGGATATTAGTCAGAGAAATGTAACTGTCTCTACATGCGGACTTGTGCCGAAGATTTATGAACTGGCGGATTTGAAACTGCAGATCACGCTGGCGATTTCACTGCATGCAGTGAATGATGAGAAACGTCGTGAACTGATGCCGATTGCCAATACATATAGTATAGAAGAAATTTTAAAAGCATGCCGTTATTATTACAGTCAGACCAACAGAAGGATTACGTTTGAGTACAGTCTTGTCAAAGGTGTCAACGACAGCAGAGAAGATGCTAAAGCGCTGGCTGCGCTGCTGGAGGGCATCAACTGCCATATTAATCTCATACCGGTGAACCCGATTGAAGAAAGAAGCTACAGACAGACAGAGGCAGATGCTGTCCTCAAATTTAAAAATATGCTTGAAAAATATGGAAGAAATGTTACTATAAGAAGGGAAATGGGCAGAGATATACAGGCTGCCTGTGGACAATTAAGAAAGAAATATATGGAACAGTCAGGAGAGAAGGAGGGATAATATGCAGGCATATGCCGGAACAGATATTGGCTGCGTGAGGACGATGAATCAGGATGGATATTTCTGTTCAACAACTCCTATAGGGCCATTTCCGAATTTGTTTATTGTTGCAGATGGAATGGGAGGGCATCAGGCCGGTGATTATGCCTCCAGATATGCCATTGAGACATTCCTTGATTATATCAGACACACGGAGAACCGCAATCTGATCCGTGTGATGGATGAGGGCATCGCTGAGGCAAACCGCAAGGTTCTGGAGAAGTCTTTTGAGAACGAAGAGCTTGCGGGAATGGGAACGACGATGGTTGTTGCCTTCGCAGAGGACGGACAGCTCTATGTGGCCAATGTAGGTGACAGCAGACTGTATTTGATCGGTCATGAGATTAATCAAGTGACAGAAGATCATTCCTATGTGGCAGCGATGATGCGAGCCGGTGAATTGACAGAAGAGCAGGCAAGGAATCATCCGGAGAAGAATGTGATTACCAGAGCCATCGGTGTGGCCTGGGAAGTAAAGGCAGATTTTTTTGAAGTGGATTTAAAGCCCGGGGACAAGGTGATGATGTGCTCGGACGGATTGTCCAATATGATTGAGGATCAGCGTTTATATGATGTTATTTCTTCGAATAGTGTAGAAGATTCAGTTAGGATACTTATAGATGAAGCAAAGGAAAATGGCGGCTATGACAATATTACTGTTATTGTTATTGAGCCCCGGATTGAGGAGGTGAACGAATGTTAATTCCAGGCAGTTATCTGATCAACAGATATGAGATTATTATGAAAATCGGCTCCGGCGGTATGGCTGATGTCTACAAGGCGAAGGACCATGTCCTGAACAGGCTGGTTGCGATTAAGGTTTTGAAACAGGAATACAGTACCGATGCAACATTCGTTAAGAAATTCAGGGTGGAAGCCCAGTCCGCAGCAGGTTTATCTCATCCGAACATTGTGAATGTATATGATGTTGGGGAAGATGACGGCGTTTATTTCATTGTTATGGAATTGGTTCAGGGAATTACACTGAAGAATTATATTGATATGAAGGGCAAGCTGGATATCAGAGAAGCATTGAATATTTCCGTTCAGATCGCTTCCGGCCTCAGTGCGGCCCATGAGAATAGAATTATTCACAGAGATATCAAGCCCCAGAATATTATTATGTCCCGTGACGGCAAGGTGAAAGTGACAGACTTCGGTATTGCGAAGGTGGCGGATTCGACAACTGTGACGACAACGGCAGCAGGTACCGTTCATTATATTTCACCGGAACAGGCCAGAGGCGGATACAGCGATGAACGAAGTGATATTTATTCCCTTGGTATTACTATGTACGAAATGGTGACCGGACGTGTGCCTTTTGAAGGGGAGACCAATGTGGCGGTGGCATTGATGCATATTCAGAGCGAAATTACACCACCGAGACAGTTGGAACCATCCATTCCGGTCAGCTTTGAGAAGATCATTCTGAAGTGTACCCAGAAGAAGCCGGAGAGAAGATATGCGTCGGCCAGAGAACTGATTGCCGATCTGAGAAAGGTATTGACTCATCCGGACGGCGAGTATGTTGTAATTCCGGGGGCTATTCCTCAGGGCAGAACCATTGTGATGAACGACGATGATATTGATTCTCTGAAAGCGGCTTCACTGCGTAAAAACTTCGGTACGAAACCGGAAGAGACCTATGTGGAGGAACCGGAAGAGGAGGAAGAAGAAAAGCCGGTGCAGAAGCCGGTACAGAAGAAACGCCCTGTGAAGAAGAAGGACCTCGAAGAGGATGATGATGACGAATTTGATAAAGATGAAGAGGATGATGATGACGAAGAGGTGAATCCGGCACTCAGTAAAGTGATGATGGCCTTGGGTATCGGCGGTTTCATTATACTGGCTGTGATTATTTTCTTTATTATCGGTCATGCGGCAGGCTTCTTTGGCGGCAGCGGCAGTCTTTTTGGTCACAAGAACAAAGATACATCAACGGAATCTATCTCAACAGAATCGGTTTCTGATACATCTTCTGACACAAGCACAGCCGGTGAGCGTGTGACAGTTCCGGATTTGTCCAAGAAGACAGAGGATGAGGCAAAAGCCGCACTGAAAGAGCTGAGACTGGGCGTGAATGTTCAGACGGGTACTTCGGATGATGTTCCGGAGGGACAGGTCTATGATCAGTCTCCTGCAGCAGGTACAAAGGTAGATGTGCATACACAGGTGACGATTAATATCAGCAGCGGTAAGGAAAAATTCTCTCTGGATGATGTGACGGGCATGCAGTATCAGCAGGCACAGGCACAGCTTGAGAATGATGGTCTGGTTGTCAGCCTTGAATTTGATTACAGTGATTCTGTTGGCTCTGACAAGGTTATCAGTACATCACCAAAGGCCGGCAGTCAGGTGGCCAAAGGTGATACGATTACCATCACTGCAAGCAAAGGTAAAGAAACGAAAACGACAACTGTGCCGAATCTGCTTGGTCAGGATATTGATGATGCTATTCAGATGATCAAGGATGCCGGATTGACTTACAACGGCAAGTCCAGTGATTACAGCGACAGCTATAGTGAGAACCAGGTTATGAATCAGAGTATCGGTGCAGGAAAAACAGTTGATGAAGGTACTACCATCAGTCTGACAGTCAGTCTTGGAAGTCGGGTGACTTCTTATTCTGCAAGCATTCCGATCGAGAGCCCGTTTGGACGTGATATTACAGACGGTGACGGCAATACGGATGTTTATGACAGCGGACAGGTGACAGTTGTTGTATACAAGCCGGATGGTTCAAGTGAAACCGTCTACGATCAGAATACATCAGAAGGCAGTCTGCCTGGCTCAGTGAGTACAACAAGTACAGCATCCGGCAGCGGTACAGTCTATGTTTATCTGAACGGTGTTCAGGTGAGCAGCTATAGTGTGGATTTTGAGTAATGACAAGTCTTTAATTTTAAGAGGATGATATGAAGGGCAAGATTATTAAGGGTATTGCCGGATTTTATTATGTTCATGTCAATGGAAAGGGCATCTATGAATGCAAGGCCAAGGGAATCTTTCGGAACAGGAAGATCAAACCCCTTGTAGGCGATGATGTTTTCCTTGACAGTCTGGACGAGAACGATATGAAAGGCAATATAACAGAGATTCTTCCCCGGAGAAATGCACTGATCCGACCGGCATCGGCGAATGTGGATCAGGCGATGATCATTTTTGCAGCGGCACAGCCGGCCCCGAATCTGGGGCTGCTGGACCGCTTTTTGCTCATGATGGAGAGGCAGGAGCTGCCGACCATTATTTGCTTTAATAAGCAGGAACTGATCAGCGGAGAAGAACTGGACAGGTTATGCAGCATTTATCGCGGCAGCGGATGCAAAGTGCTGACGGTCAGTGTGAAACAACAGGAAGGATTGGATCAGATCAGGGAGATACTGGATGGCAGAACAACGGTCATGGCAGGACCTTCCGGTGTTGGCAAGTCCTCTATGACTAATGCTATGTATCCGGATGCAGAGATGGCAACCGGGGCTGTCAGCGAGAAGATTAAGCGCGGACGGCATACGACAAGACATTCGGAATTATTTTCCATAGGGAACGATACGTATCTCATGGATACACCGGGCTTCAGTACGCTCTATCTGGAAGGATGGGAGAAGGAAGATCTGAAGTATTATTATCCGGAATTTGAAGCTTATTTTGAACATTGTCGTTTTAATGGATGCAATCATTTAAGTGAGCCGGATTGTGCGGTCAAAGAAGCGGTTGCAGCTGGTGAGATCAGCAGCGAACGCTATGAGAATTATAAGTTATTTTATGAAGAACTGGCGAGTCAGAGGAGGTACTGATTATGTACGAAT
This sequence comes from Coprococcus intestinalis, assembly GCF_023656595.1. NCBI lineage: Bacteria > Bacillati > Bacillota > Clostridia > Lachnospirales > Lachnospiraceae > Coprococcus > Coprococcus intestinalis. Next base: position 26,552 of record NZ_JAMOKJ010000024.1, read on the forward strand.
TAAAGTTATCACCGTCGATTTTATCAGCGGATTTTGGCAGATTAGGAGAAGATATCAAAACAGCCGATCAGGCTGGCGCGGATTACATCCACATTGATGTCATGGATGGTGCCTTTGTACCGAATATTTCTTTTGGTATTCCTGTTATCAAGAGCATCCGTAAGTGCAGCGATAAGGTGTTTGATGTGCACCTGATGATCGAGCATCCGGACCAGCTGATCCCGGAATTTGCCAAGGCCGGTGCAGATATTATTGTTGTTCATGCGGAAGCCTGCAAGCATCTTCACAGAACCATTCAGTTGATCCACAGTCTTGGGGTAAAAGCCGGTGTCGCTTTGAATCCGGCAACACCTTTGTCGGTACTTGATTATGTACTTGAAGATCTGGACATGATTCTGCTGATGACAGTGAATCCGGGATTTGGCGGACAGAGCTATATTCCTGCGATGACAGAGAAGATCCGTACATTGCGTCATATTCTGGAGGAGAAAGGTCTTCAGACCGATATTGAAATTGATGGCGGTGTGGATACAAAGAATCTGCGTATGGTGATTGAGGCCGGTGCCAATGTGCTTGTATCTGGTTCGAAGATTTTTGGCGGAGATATTGCTGAAAATGTTCATCAGTTTAAAGCTATCATGGCAGAGTATACGAAATAGGCAGGATAGAGCATGCGAATCTTGATTATTACAGGGGGCAGAATTGATGAGGATTTTGCCCTCTCATTATTAGAAAAAGAAAAATTTGAGCATATGATCGTGGTGGATGGTGCCCTTGCTTTTTGGGACAAAGTGGAGAAGAATCCTGATATAACATGCCATTTTGATCATCTGGTGGGAGACTTCGATACGATATCACCGGAAATTCTCAAAAATTATCTGGACAGAGAGGATATTGAAGTCCATCGTTTTAATCCGGAAAAAGATTATACGGATACAGATATTGCATTAAAACTGGCAATCCATCTGATAAAAAGTGAAACCGGCAAAGCAGATGCAAAGTCCGAAATCTGGCTTCTGGGGGCTACCGGTACAAGGGCAGATCATATGCTGGCCAATATGCAGCTGCTGGCTCAGACAAGGGCAGCAGGTGTGGACGGGGTGATTGTGGATAAAAACAACAAAATCCGTCTGCTGGAAGGCAGTTATACACTGAAGAGGGAAGCGCAGTTCGGTGATTTTGTATCCCTTATTCCGGTTACACAGGCATTAAAGGGCGTTACGCTGCGCGGTTTCAAATACCCCCTGGAGGGGCATACCACGTATTGGGGAGAAAGCCTTTGCGTCAGCAATGAGCTGGAAGCAGAAGAGGGCTATATCAGCATTGAAGAAGGGCTGGCATTCCTTATAGAAAGCCGTGATTAAAAAATGTCGCACCCAGAATAAAATGGGTGCGGCATTTTTATTGCAAATGGTGTTCCATGAAGAAGTTGAAGATGGATCCGTTGTTCATCTTAAATGCTTCCAGGATAACGTCATCGACGATGTTTTCAGATGAGGCATCCCGCTCAGCCAACAGGTTCTTGATGACCGGGATAAATGAGAACCAGAGTATCGGGCTGTAGTAGTTGATAGATGTGATATCATAGTTGATCTTCTGGGAAAGTTCTTCTCCGATGGCCAGAATGGATTTTTGATACTGGTGCATATCATCGTTCAATTCATGGATATACTGGTAGCCGTAAAAGTTCAGTTTGGCAACAAGACGCTGTTGGCTGAAGATGGCAGGATCCTGAATGACGGTAAAGTGGTATTTGTCAGCGACCTGTGCAACCATTTCCTGAATGAGTTCGCTTTTGTTGGCGAAAGCAGTGAGAGATTCTTTGTTGATATCTGTCTTGAGAATCTTCTCGACTTTGTTCATGCTCTGGTTGTAGAGGGTAATCTCATAGCGGATGGCCTCAAATTCTTCATCCAGAATTTCAAGTGTACCGGCCAGACGGTTCAGTTTGCGCTTGATATCCATCGGCGGTTCGTAGTAGGACTTGTAACCGAGACCATGTTCAACCTCAGCCCATGCATGCTGCAGGACGGTTCTCAGCTGAATCTCAAATCGGATATCCTGGTACTTCTGGTATTCTACAAGCTTGCAGCGTTCGTCTGTGAATTTCACAACCATATGGACAGAGTTATAACCGAATTCAATGCGGTTGTGCTTGCTTTTCTTACGTTTATCGACAATCTCACAGACTTCAAAAGTGTCTTCCAGCAGCTCAAGAATGCGTTCTACATCCGATTCAAAAAGAGTCAGAATACGACATCCGAGAATATCCGTGATATCTTCAAGATGCTGATATTTGTCCTTGGAGATAACTTTGTTGCGAAGGGCTTGCTCAGACTTGATTCTGAGGGACATAGTAGAAATCTTGATGTGGTTGGCTTCGATCAATGTATTGATAATATCTTCCACATCATGCTGCATTTTTTTATAGACATCAACGTGTTGATAATATTCACTCATAATGGTATCTAAAGTATGAATCATCGTTTATTTCTCCATATATTTAAATATAATTTGGTATAGATTAAATAATCGTAACTGTTCAGAGCTAACTTCCAAGATGCTACGCATTTCGTCGGTGTGGCGTATCCGTCAAATAAAAGTTCAAAAAACAGTCTTAAAAATGCAAGCATTTTATACCTGTTTTTTGAAATTTTGCTTTGCTCTGAACAGTTACAAATAATCCAATATATTTTAACATAAAATGAGATAAAAATCTATGATAAAATGGCAGATTGCACAATTACTTAAAAGAGTCTACTTTTTAATCATTGATGACATTTATAATTTGCCTGATGGGCAGAGGGCTGACATTTGATTACCGGATGAGAATAATTGTTGAATTTGGCAGTTATCTGCTTTATAATAAAAAGGAAAATTGAAAGAATAGAGAATAATGGCAGTGCGAACGTGCCTACTGTCAATTACTAATTCTATATATTTATTGAGCAATAAATATGTTTCGAAACGTCAAGATAAATGAGGTGTTTTATGAGTTACGCAGATCAGGTATTTATTAATATGTGCCGGGATATCCTTGATAACGGCTGCAGTACAGAAGGTGAAAAGGTGCGGCCGAAGTGGGAAGACGGCAGTTATGCTTATACAATGAAGAAGTTTGGTGTGGTGAACCGTTATGATTTATCCAAGGAATTTCCGGCGCTGACCCTCCGCAAGACGGCCATCAAGAGCGCCACGGATGAGATGCTGTGGATCTGGCAGCGCAAATCCAACAATATCCATGATCTGAACAGTACGGTCTGGGATGAATGGGCGGATGAGAACGGCTCCATCGGCAAGGCTTATGGTTATCAGATGGGTGTAAAGCATCAGTACAAAGAGGGCATGATGGATCAGGTGGACAGAGTGATCTATGATCTGAAGAACAATCCTTACAGCCGCCGTATCATGACGAATATTTATGTGCATCAGGATCTTCATGAAATGAATCTTTATCCGTGTGCTTACAGCATGACTTTTAATGTGACAAAGAAGCCGGGGGATGACAAACTGGTGCTGAATGCCATTCTGAATCAGCGCTCCCAGGATGTGCTGGCAGCCAACAACTGGAATGTGGTACAGTATTCCGTGCTGATGCATATGCTGGCACAGGTGTGTGATATGCAGGTGGGTGAACTGGTGCATGTGATTGCGGATGCCCATATTTATGACAGACACATTCCGCTGATTGAGGAACTGATCAGCAGAGAGACCCATCCGGCACCAATATTCAAATTAAACCCAGATATTAAGAACTTCTATGATTTTACAACAAAGGACATCACGATTGAGAATTATGTGACCGGTCCGCAGATTAAGAATATTCCGATCGCGGTTTAGGAGGAAATAGAATGAATTTGATTGTTGCAGTAGATAAGAACTGGGGCATTGGCTATCAGAATAAGCTTTTGAACAGTATTCCGGAAGATATGAAGTATTTCAGAGAGACAACGACGGGCAAGGTTGTTGTGATGGGACGCAAGACACTGGAGAGTTTTCCGAATGGGCTGCCTTTGAAGAACAGAACGAATATTGTTATAACAGGAGATCATACTTACAAGGCCAAAGATGCCATTATTGTGCACAGTATTGAGGAAGCATTGGAAGAATTGAAGAAATATGACAGCAACGATATTTATGTCATTGGTGGGGAGAGTATTTACCGTCAGCTGCTGCCGTATTGCGATGTGGCCCATGTGACATGCATGGATTACACGTATCAGGCGGACACCTGGTTCCCGAATCTGGATGAGGACAAAGACTGGGTTGTAGCGGCCGACAGCGAGGAAAGAACGTACTTTGACCTGGAATATTGCTTCAAAATGTACGTTCGCAAGACAAAATTAAAAGAAATTGTTGATTTATTGAAATAATAAGTCTATAATTGGTTCGTTGAGGGATATTTTATTTACGAATGGAGGAATTTCTAATGGAAAAGAAAAACCTTGACTGGAAGCATATCGGTTTTGCATATCATACAACAGATTATAGATATGTAGCTGATTATAAAGATGGTAAATGGCAGGAAGGATATATGTCAGATTCTCCGAATATTGTTCTGAATGAATGCGCGGGTATTATGCAGTATTGTCAGGAAGTATTCGAAGGTCTGAAGGCATATGAGACAGCAGACGGAAGAATCGTTACATTCCGTTCTGATCTGAATGCTGATCGTATGTATCATTCCGCAGAGCGTATGGAGATGCCGCCTTTCCCGAAGGAAAGATTTATTGAGGCTGTTGAGAAGGTTGTCAAGGCTAATGAAGCATGGGTACCACCTTATGGCAGCGGTGCAACACTTTACTTAAGACCCTACATGTATGCATCAAGCCCTGTTATCGGTGTTAAGCCGGCTGAGGAATACCAGTTCAGATTGTTTGCGACACCTGTAGGTCCTTACTTCCATGAAGGCGCTAAGCCAATTACAATCTGTGTCAGTGATTTCGACCGTGCTGCTCCTAAGGGTACAGGCCATATCAAAGCCGGCCTGAATTATGCAATGAGCCTGCATGCCAATGTAACCGCTCATGCTAATGGATTTGACGAGAATCTTTTCCTTGATCCGGGTACAAGAACATATGTAGAGGAAACAGGCGGTGCCAACTTCCTGTTTGTTACAAAGGATAATGAAGTCGTAACACCTCTTTCTGATTCCATTCTTCCTTCAATCACAAGACGTTCACTTGTTTATGTTGCAGAACATTATCTTGGCCTTAAAGTTACAACAAGAAAAGTCAGACTGGACGAGTTAAAGGATTTTGCAGAATGCGGTCTTTGCGGTACTGCAGCTGTTATTTCCCCTGTCGGCAAGGTTGTTGACCATGGTAAGGAGATCTGCTTCCCAAGCGGTATGGAGAAGATGGGACCTATTACCCAGAAGTTATATGATACATTAACAGGTATTCAGTATGGTAAGATCGAAGCACCTGAAGGCTGGATCCACGAGATTATGTAATTCATTGAACGCATAAGATAAAAGATTGCTGTATTTCATTTCGGTGGCATACGGCAGTCTTTTTCTTTTTAATTGATAAAATTTGCCATGGAGAAAAACCCCCGGCTATTGACTTTTGGGTACAGGTGTATTATAGTGTTCCTAGAAAGGAATACCAGGTGATAGTAAGATGTCTTATATTGAAGATCTGATGCAGTTTGGCCTCACAAGGCAGGAATCTGCCATTTATTATGCACTGCTGTCAGAAGGCATGATGACCGGCTATGAGGCAGCCAAGGTATCCGGCGTATCCAGATCAAATGCATACACGGCATTGGCGGCACTGGTTGATAAGGGGGCTGCTCATGTGGCCGAGGGAACGCCGACACATTATGTACCGGTGGATCCGGAGGAATTTTGCGGCAGTAAGCTGGACTATTTGAAACTTTTGTCTGTGCGGCTTGTGGAAGAACAGCCGAGAAGACAGAGAGAAGATGATGCTTATATCACTATCAGCGGTTTCCAGAATATCTGTCAGCGGGCAGCCCGTATGCTTGACCAGGCACAGTACAGAATCTACATGACAGGGACTGCGGTGATGCTTGAATTGTTCAGAGAGAAGCTGGAAGATCTTGTCGGACGGCAGATCAAGGTTGTATTGATCACTGAGCCGGGATTTGAACTGGATGAGGCCATTATTTATCACAGCAGTCATATAGAGGCCGGGCAGATTGGACTGATATCTGATTCGACCCATGTTTTGACGGGAGATCTGTCAGAAAGTGATAGTTGTTCCTGCCTGTATTCAGGCAAGAAGAATCTGATTGATTTGTTTAAACAGTCATTAAGCCGCCAGATTCAGCTCATTGAGCTGGGGGCAGCGGAAGAAAGGAAGTAATAGACAATGAAGAAAGTACCTTTTGTGACAAAAGAACAGTTAGACGAAATTGTGAAGAAATATCCTACACCTTTTCACCTTTATGATGAGAAGGGAATCAGAGAGAATGCAAGAAAGGTATATAAAGCGTTTTCATGGAATAAAGGCTTCAAGGAATATTTTGCTGTTAAGGCGACACCAAACCCAGCGATTCTGCAGATCATGAAGGAAGAGGGCTGCGGTCTTGACTGTGCAACTAAGGTTGAACTGATGATGGCGAAGGCCTGCGGTTTTACCGGACATGACGTCATGTTCTCATCTAATGTAACACCGGCCAATGAATATGCCTATGCCAAGGATATGGGTGTCATTATTAATTTTGATGATATCACCCATTTGAAATATTTCGAAGAGAATGTGGGCGAATTTCCTGAGACAGTATGCTGTCGTTTCAATACAGGCGGTGATTTCAAGATCAGCACAGCTATCATGGATGTACCAGGGGAGGCAAAATACGGCTTTACCCGTGAACAGCTGACAGAGGGCTTCAAGTACCTGAAATCCAAAGGCGTGAAGCATTTTGGCATTCATGCATTCCTGGCCAGCAATACCAAGACAAATGATTATTATCCGGCATTGGCCAAAATCCTTTTCAAGACCGCTGTTGAGCTGCATGAAGAGACAGGTGCAGATATCAAGTTCATTAACTTATCAGGTGGTGTAGGCGTTGCGTATTCACCGGATGAAACGCCGAATGATATCGAAGTCATTGGTGAGGGTGTTCACAAGGTTTACGATGAGATTCTTGTTCCTGCAGGTATGGGTGATGTGGCTATCTTTACAGAGATGGGACGTTTTATGCTGGCACCTTATGGACATCTGATCGCAACAGCCATCCATGAGAAACATATTTTTAAAGAGTATATCGGTCTGGATGCATGTGCAGCGAACCTGATGCGTCCGGCTATCTACGGTGCATATCATCATATTACAGTGGCAGGCAAGGAGAACGAGACTTGTGACCATATGTATGATGTTACCGGCGGTCTCTGTGAGAATAGTGATAAGTTTGCGGTCAACAGAATGCTGCCGAAGATTGATATGGGTGATTATATTATTATCCATGATACAGGTGCTCATGGCTTTTCAATGGGTTATAACTACAACGGCAAGCTCCGTTCCGCAGAAGTGCTGCTGAAGGAAGACGGTTCCACAGAATTGATCAGAAGAGCCGAGACACCGATGGATTACTTTGCAACCTTTGATTATACAGGATTATTTGATCGGTTTAAGGATGGTAATGAATGATAAGAGCCGTCATTTTTGATATGGATGGCATCCTTCTTGATACAGAGAAGATATATTGCCATTTTTGGATGGAAGCCGGGCGTGAGGCCGGTTATGATTGGAAGATGGAACACAGTCTGATGCTTAGAAGCATGGCGCCGGAATTTGCAGAGCCGATGATGAAAGAAGTCTTTGGACAGGATTTTGATTATCATGCTGTGCGGAACAGGCGCAAGGAGTTGATGGCTGTTTATATGGAAACGCATCCGGTAGAGAAAAAGCCGGGTGCTGATGAATTGCTGACTTATCTGAAGAGTCATTACTTCAAAACAGCAGTGGCGACGGCCAGTGGTGAGACGAAGGCGATGACTTATCTGGATGAGGTAGGGCTGTTGGATTATTTTGATCAGATCATCAGCACGGCGATGGTACCTCATGGCAAGCCGATGCCGGATGTGTATCAGTATGCCTGCAAGTGTATCGGTGAGAAGCCGGAGGCCTGCATTGCACTGGAAGATTCACCGAATGGGCTGATGGCGGCTTATCGGGCCGGATGTCTGCCGATCATGGTGCCGGATCTGTCACAGCCGGATGAAAAGCTTTCCAGGATATTGTATGGTAAGGCGGAGACACTGACGGATGTGATTCCTTATTTAGCAGCCTCCAGATAAAATGAATTCCTTTGATGTTGGTATTGAGTGAGGTGAATACAATGAAAGATATGAAAAAGGTTAGATTAGTAAAGTCCAGAACAAATAAGCTGCTGACAGGTGTTTGCGGCGGTATTGGTGAACTGATCGGTATTGACCCGACGATTATCCGTCTGATATGGGCGGCACTGTCACTGGCCGGCGGCTCTGGCGTTATTCTGTACATCCTTGCAGCGGTGATTATTCCTGAGGATGATGATATTATTGAATTCGAATAAATCGAGTTGCTTAAAAAAGCCAGTGTTTATGCGGGTTTCAGCGATTTCGATTAGTCTTTTGATAACAAATTGATAACAGTCATAGCAAGTGCCATTATTCTTGTTATCCAG